>PWQB01000247.1 GCA_003556955.1 Nostocaceae cyanobacterium CSSed10_463m | reverse complement strand
TGACTGTAATCAAGTTTTGGCGATCGCCATAATAATCAATCAATGGCGCAGTTTCAGCCCGATAAACGTCTAGACGATGACGAATTACCGCTTCGGTATCATCTTTTCGTCCTCTTTCGAGTAAACGTGCTACCACAACATCATCTGGTGCATCCAGATTAATTGCCCTTTCGCCACCCTGATTCATTTCTGCCAGCAATTCTTCGAGAAAAACTGCTTGTGTGACTTTGCGAGGAAAACCATCAAGAATCCAGCCAGATTTTACATCGGGTTGACTAAGACGTTCCTTTACTAAGTCCTGCACTAACTGGTCGGGGACTAAATCGCCGCTATTTACATAACTTTGAGCTTTAATTCCCAAAGGAGTTTGCTCTTGCATGGCTTGCCTTAATATTTCCCCGGTAGAAATATGGGGAATATTCAAGTCTTCAGCCAAAATTTGAGATTGAGTTCCTTTACCAGATCCGGGTGGTCCCAAGAAAATTAATCGAGTCACTGTCACTATTGTTTCACCATTCCTTCATAACGCTGAGAGATAACGTAAGTTTGGACTTGTTTAGCCGTATCAATTGCCACACCCACTAGAATCAGCAAAGAAGTAGCACCCAATCCTCTAAAGGTTGGTACTCCTAAAGCACTTTCCACAGCCGTGGGAATAATAGCCACAAAGCCCAAAAATATCGCACCTAAAAAAGTTAGTCGATTGATCACACGCTCAAGATACTCACTGGTAGCTTTTCCTGGACGAATACCGGGAATACTAGACCCCATTTTCTTCAAGTTCTGCGCTACATCAACTGGGTTAACAATTAACGAAGAATAGAAGTAACTGAAGAAAATAATTGAGACTAAGTAGACCAGAGCGTAAACCCAAGCCCCAGAACCCCCAGGACTGAGATAAGTATTGACGATGTTGGCTATTTCAGGATTTCTAGTGAAATTGGCAATCAACAGTGGCAAACTTAAAATTGCTGCCGCAAAAATAATCGGCATTACACCACCGGAATTGAGCCGCAAGGGTAAATAACTCCGTTGTTCTGCCAATACTCTGCGACCTACTTGGCGACGAGCGGAAATAATCGGGATACGACGGATGCCTTCTTGCACGAAGACAATACCAACAATTGTGGCTAGGAATACCAATATCAGAACGATTACACGTCCCACGATTTCTCTACCGCCGACTTGTACCAAATCAATAGTGTCCCCTAAAGCTTTAGGTAACGAAGCGACGATGTTGACAAAAATCAATAAGGATGCACCATTACCCAGGCCTCTTTCTGTAATCAGTTCTGATGCCCACATGACAAACATCGAACCAGCAGTCAGAGCGATCGCTGTTTCAGCGACAAATGCTATACCTGGATTTAAGGCAAATTGATTGAGGAAAATTGCCGAAAAAGCCACACTTTGAATAGTCGCCCATACTACAGTTACGTAGCGTGTGATTTGGGAAATTTTCCGCCGACCCGCTTCGCCTTCGTTTTTCTGTAAATTTTCTAAAGATGGGATTGCTGCGGTGAGTAATTGGATAATAATGGACGCATTAATAAAAGGTAAAATCCCCAAAGCGAAGATTCCCAAAGTGGAAAGTCCCCGTCCAGAAAATATATCCAATAAACCAAAGACGGCATTATTGCCAGCTATTGCTTCAGCAAACCTAGCTCTATCAAGACCTGGTACCGGCAAAAATATACCAAGGCGAACCAAAATTAAAATACCGACGGTGACAAGCAGCCTACCTCTGAGGCCAGCTGCTTGCGCCATCTGCATAAAAGTTTCTTGAGCCGTTGGGGCTTTTTCTCGACTGATCATAGAATGCTACCTCTATAGTGAACCAGGCGCTGGCAGCGATAAGAATTGCAAAGTGCGCTTTTCTGGCTCACTTATAAGACTTCACAACTACCACCAGCTGCTTCAATTTTGCTCCGAGCTTGTCCTGTGAAAGCTGCTGCTTGTACCTTTAGAGACACATTCAATTCGCCATTGCCCAAAATTTTCAATGGACCCTTAGCAGCAGTTAAGATTCCTGCCTCTCTGAGGGAAGTCAAATTTACTTCTGTATCAGCAGGAAGAGAAGCTAGTTTCTCTACATTAATCGTAGTGTAAATTTTCCGATTCACCACCGGAAAGCCTTTCAGTTTAGGTACTCGACGGTACAATGGTTGCTGACCACCTTCAAAACCTGGTCTGGTACCACTACCAGAACGAGATTTTTGACCTCTCATACCTAAACCAGCGCTAGCACCTTGACCTGCGGAAATACCCCTGGCTACACGACGGCGGCGTTTTTTTGAACCTTTTTGGGGCTTAACATCGTTGAGTCTCATGATGTAATTAGTAATTGTTTACACGTTCACTCTTGACTATTAACTGTTGACTGTTGACAGAGAACCGCCAAACGTCAACGTCAAACATTCTAAATGTAGAGTTTTTCAATAGGAATACCCCGATCTTCGGCCACTTCCGAAAGAGTACGTAGTGTAGATAAGGCATTCACTGCGGCTCTAGCATTGTTGAGTGGATTGTTGGAACCGAGTTGCTTGGCCAAGATGTTACGCACTCCTGCCAATTCCAAGACAGTCCGAACAGCACCACCCGCAATTACCCCAGTACCAGGTGCAGCAGGGCGCATCATCACCTTAGCACCGCCACCCACACCATCAATAGGATGAGGAATGGAATTGGATTTGGTCATAGGGATGTCAATCAGATGTTTTTTACCATCAGCTACGCCTTTTTTGACAGCGCCGATGACATCTGAGGCTTTACCTACTCCCACACCAACTTGACCACGTTCATTACCGACGACCACAATCGCCCGGAAGCTGAGTTTTTTACCTCCCTTGACGACTTTGCTCACCCGTCGGATTTGGATGACTCGCTCTTGCCAGTTGGTTTCTTCTTTTTTTGTGCGGTTCGCTTTGCGACGACCAGTTGCCATAATCAAATGCTCTCTATTAGTCAGTTGTCTTTTGTCCTTTGTCATTTGTCATTTGTCCTTAGCCAATGACTAATGACCAATGATTTACCCTGAGCATAGTCGAAGGGAGCGTAGCCGAAGGGCTAATGACTAATGACTTTAGAAATCTAAACCAGCTTCGCGGGCTGCATCAGCTAAGGCTTTGACACGACCATGATACAGGTTGCCACCGCGATCAAAAACTACCTTGGTGATTCCTTTTTCTAACAATCGCACTGCTACCAATTTGCCAACTTGCGCTGATGCGTCACAGGTAGCACCTGTAGCTAAATTAGATTTCAACTCTGGTTCTACAGTTGAGGCTGCTACTAAAGTGTGATGCTTTGTATCATCAATTACTTGAGCATAAATATGTTCATTGGAACGAAACACTGCTAAACGCGGACGTTCTAGGGTTCCTTGAACTTTGCCACGAACGCGCCGATGGCGACGCTGTTTTGATTCTCTACGAGTAAGTTTCATATTTACTTCTTACCACTCTTACCAGTCTTACCAGCCTTGCGTCTGACCACTTCACCAGCATAACGAATCCCTTTACCTTTGTAGGGTTCTGGGGGACGAACGGCGCGAATCTTCGCTGCTGTGTTACCTACTATTTCTTTGTCATAACCACTGACGATGACGTTAGTGTTATTTTCTACAGCAAACTCAACTCCGTCTGGGGGAACAATATGCACTTGATGGCTGTAACCAATATTCAAGACTAGGTTACGACCTTGAACTTGGGCGCGGTAACCTACACCTTGAATTTCCAACCGTCGCTTAAAGCCTTGGGAAACTCCCTCGACCATGTTAGCGACTAAGGTACGGCTTAAACCGTGCATTTGCTTAGAGACACGGGTCTCATCACGACGAGCGATATTTAATATTTCCCCTTCTTGGGAGACAATCACATTAGCAGACAAAGTGCGAGAAAGTTCGCCTTTAGGGCCTTTCACCAAAACTTTGGAGCCATCAATTGTCACTTCCACTTTGGCAGGAATAGTAATTGGTCTTTTACCAATACGAGACATGATTTTTTGTCCTTTATCTTCAGTCGGTGAGCGCTAAGGATTTACCCTGAGCGTAGCCGATGGGTACTTTGAGGGTAGTCGCAGGGCAACTACCAAACATAGCAAAGTACTTCACCACCCAAGCTCTGACGACGTGCTTCCCGGTCAGTCATGATGCCACTGGATGTAGAAATAATGGCAATGCCGATGCCACCTAGTACCCTTGGTAATTCTTTTCTAGTAGAGTAAACGCGCAAACCTGGTTTACTCACTCGCTTCAACGCGGTGATTAAAGGTTGACGGTTTTTACCCTTATATTTCAAGGAAATCACTAAATTTCGCTTGATTCCTTCTCCTGCTTCTGCCACTTCAGCAACAAAGCCTTCCTCTTGTAGTACTTTAGCAATACTACGAGTCATTTTTGTAGCTGGCACTTGTGTTGTTTGATGCCTTGCCAGGTTGGCATTGCGGATGCGCGTCAGCATATCTGCAACTGTATCGTTAGCCGCCATCGTTCCCTCTTTAGATGAACTTATTGATCGCGAAAGGGCATTCCCATTTCTTTAAGTAAGGCGCGACCCTCTTCGTCGCTTTTCGCTGTGGTGATGATGGAGATATCCATACCACGGATTTGATCGATGCTGTCGTACTCGACTTCTGGAAAAATTAGCTGTTCTCTAACACCCAGAGTATAGTTACCCCGGCCGTCAAAACTTTTAGGACTAATACCCCGAAAGTCTCTAATTCTGGGTAATGATAAGCTAATTAATCTGTCCAGAAAAGCATACATTCGTTCGCTTCTGAGAGTGACCATAATGCCGACGGGCATCCCCTCACGAATTTTAAAGCCAGCGATCGCCTTTTTTGCCCGCGTTACTACTGGTTTTTGTCCAGTGATTACCGCTATTTCATTTAAAGACGCTTCCAATGCCTTAGCATTTTGAGCTTCTTCCCCTAAACCTCGGTTGACAGTAATTTTGACTAACTTCGGTACTTGATGAACGTTAGTATACTGAAACTGTTGCGTCAGTTTAGGGACGATTGTTTCTTGGTATAAATTTTTGAGTCTTGTTGTCGCCATATTTTCTTGTCCTTGTCCCTGGGCTTGGTCAGGGAAACTTTTTTAAGTGCTGAGTGCTGAGTAAAGAATTTACAGTGGCACACATCGGCTAATTCTTTAGCTATTCAGAATTTCGCCTGTTTTTTTCAGCATTCTGACTTTTTTACCTTCGGCGGTAAAGGTGTAGCAAACACGACTTGTCACGTTTTGCTTGGTGGAGTAGAGCATCACATTGGAACTGTGAATGGGAAATTCCTGAGTGACAATCCGACCTGATTCACCTTCTTGCTGAGGTTTCACGTGCTTAGTCTTCATGTTGACACCTTTGATAATGACTTTGCTTAGTTGGGGTAGTGCTTGGACTATTTCCCCTACTTTGCCTTTGTCTTTACCTGCAATTACTTGCACGGTATCGCCTGTTTTGACGTGCATTTTATGGAATACTTTTGGCTTTTCCTTGCGTTTCGCCATTACAGTACCTCCGGAGCCAGAGAAACAATTTTGGTGAAGCTTTTTTCACGTAATTCGCGGGCAACTGGGCCAAAAACCCGTGTACCTCTGGGATTACCATCTTTGTTGATAATCACGGCAGCGTTATCGTCAAAGCGAATAGTCATACCACTATCACGGCGGATGCTGTGACGGGTGCGAACAATCACGGCTTCAATCACGTCTGACTTTTTCACAGCCATGTTAGGAATGGCATCTTTGACGACGGCGATAATTTTGTCGCCGATGAAACCATAACGTCTGTTGCCAGCACCTAATACACGGATGCACATAATTTTTTTGGCACCGCTATTATCTGCGACATTCAGGTAAGTCTGGGGTTGAATCACAATGTAGTCTCCCTTTTGGAGTTTTTATTCGTGTAACAAGGGTTACAGGCTTGCTTTAGTATTCAAGATGTCTTTGACTTGCCAGCGTTTGGTTTTACTCAAAGGTCTAGTTTCTTGAATCCGCACGCGATCGCCGACTTTACATTTACTTTCTTCGTCGTGAACTTTATAACGACGAGTTTGAACCATAGTTTTGCCGTACTTGGGGTGGGGAGAGCGGTTTTCTACAGCAACTACTACAGTTTTTTGCATTTTATCGCTCACTACCAAGCCGACTCGTTCTTTGATTGCCATAAACTACTATTGTTGTGCTTTAGTCGGTTGATTTGCTGTTTTTACGCTCAGTCTCGACAGTCAGTAACTGGGATAGGCGATGTCGGGCGTGGCGGAATTGGTGAGGTTTTTCTAATTGTCTGGTAGCTTTTTGCAAGCGCAACTGAAACAGTTGTTTTTTCACAGAGACAATTTCCTCAGCCAGTTTATCGTCACTTAATTCTCTAGCTTCTGAAATCTTGGGAAGAGGCATAACCTACTCCTGCTCCTTTGGTTGAGAACGCACAATAAACTTAGTTTTAATCGGTAGCTTATTGGAAGCCAAACGCATAGCTTCACGAGCTACTTCTTCAGAAACACCGGCAATTTCAAACATAATGCGTCCTGGCTTGACTACGGCTACCCAGAACTCTGGAGAACCTTTACCAGAACCCATCCGGGTTTCTGCTGGACGCATGGTGATTGGTTTATCTGGGAAAATCCGAATCCAGATTTTGCCACCCCGGCGAATATAACGGGTCATTGCCCGACGGGAGGCCTCTATTTGCCGGGCGGTAATCCAAGATGGTTCTTGAGCTTGGAGGGCAAAATCACCAAAATCAATGTTGCAGCCACGGGTAGCTAGGCCTTGCATCCGTCCGCGCTGTTGTTTGCGGAATTTAGTTCTTCTAGGACTTAACATGGTTCGTCATTTGTCATTGGTAATTGGTCATTTGTCATTTGTCATTTGTCTTTTTTAGGACTCAGGACTAATGACTAATGACTATCCTTCATTAGAACGGTCTTCAAATTGCTGACGACGGCGTTGTTGTTGACGACGACGAGGTTCACGTTCACGTTCGCGTGTACTGGGTGGGGCGGGAGTTTCTTCTTGTCCTGGGATAATTTCTCCCTTAAACACCCATACTTTGATGCCCAAAATCCCGTAAATTGTTTTGGCTGTGCAGTAAGCGTAGTCAATATCAGCCCGTAAGGTGTGTAAAGGTACTCTACCTTCACGAGTCCACTCTGTCCGGGCAATTTCTGCACCGTTGAGCCGACCACTGACTTGAATTTTAATGCCTTGAACACCGGCACGTTGAGCGCGTTGAATGGCCTGCCGTACTACTCGCCGAAACGAAACACGTCTTTCCAACTGTTGAGCGATGTATTCGCCAATCAGGGAGGCATCAGCATCAACTTTTTGGACTTCGACGACGTTAATGCGGATTTGTCGATTACCACCCAAAACTTCTTGTAGTCCAAGCCGTAGTGATTCAATACCTTGTCCACCACGACCGACAACTACACCAGGTCTAGCTGTGCGTACTTCTAAGTCAATTTGGTCGGCTTTGCGCTCAATTCTGACTTCAGAAATCCCGGCATTGTTTTGAGCCAGTTTACCCAGCTTTTGATCTATGTATTGACGTAGTTTGTGGTCTTCTTGTAAAAGTTCTGGATAGCGTTCAGGAACGGCAAACCAACGGGATTGATGCTCACGTGTAATACCCAGGCGAAAACCAACTGGATGAATCTTTTGTCCCACAAATGCTTCCTCTAAAAATTTCTAACTTTACGCAATTTTTTGTGTCTATTCAGCAGTAGCATCAGCAGCCACAGCTAGGGTAATATGACACGTTGGCTTGCGAATTTGGTAAGCTCGCCCTTGCGCTCTGGGTTGAAACCGTTTTAGGACTGGGCCTTGGTTGGCATAAGCCTGAGTAATTACCAGTTGTGTCCGGTCTAAACCAGCATTATGCTCGGCATTAGCGGCGGCACTTCTGAGAAGCTTCAATATTGGTTCACAGGCTCTATAGGGCATGAATTCCAATATAATTAGTGCTTCTCTGTAAGAGCGCCCTCTAATTTGGTCGAGTACACGACGCACTTTGTAGGGAGAGATGCGGATATAACGAGCGATCGCCTTAACTTCAGTAGTATCAATAGCCATAATTTTCTCCTTTAGTCATTAGTCATTGATCATTAGTCCTTAGCTGATGACTAATGACTAATAACTATCTACCTGCTTTTTTATCACTCTTCCCATGACCTCTGTAGGTGCGGGTGGGGGCGAACTCTCCCAATTTGTGTCCTACCATTTGCTCGTTGACAAAAACCGGAACGTGTTGACGACCGTTGTGAACAGCGATGGTATGACCTATCATTAAGGGCAAAATTGTCGAAGCTCTCGACCAAGTTTTGATTACTTGCTTTTCGTTTTTAGCGTTGAGCTTTTCAATCTTGGTCAGCAAGTGATCGGCCACAAAAGGCCCTTTTTTTAAAGAACGACCCATAATTCAATTTTGGATTTTGGATTTGAGATTTTGAATTAAAAATTTGAGAATTTCGGATTTTAATGAATTAGGTCTCTGGTCAAGTTTCACAAATTCTGAATACTGACAAATCAACCCAATCTAAAATCCAAAATTTAAAATCTAAAATTCTATGATTGACGACCACCACGACCACGTTTAGAAGATTTACGGCGGCGACGCACGATCAATTTGCTGCTGGCTTTCTTGGGTTTGCGTGTCTTCGCGCCCAAAGTAGGTTTACCCC
>PWQB01000012.1 GCA_003556955.1 Nostocaceae cyanobacterium CSSed10_463m | reverse complement strand
TTGAGGTCATACCTACCAATGTTTTTGTGATCCATCCAGTAGCGCAAACACTTATTTTGGATGAACTGGGAAGTACGAATCGCCTCATCAATAGCGCGATACTGCTGATCTTTACCTTTGAGCTTAAACTCGTAAACAATCATGGTTCAACCAATTGGCCACAACTTATGTTACCACGATTAACATAAGATGGCTAAATAAATTCAGCGCATTCGCTTA
The DNA here is from genome assembly GCA_003556955.1 of Nostocaceae cyanobacterium CSSed10_463m. The sequence goes on along the minus strand of PWQB01000012.1, from coordinate 8,488 downwards.
TATCCCAAATGGAATTGGGGGGTTTTACGCATCACGGCTCATAAACAATCTACGCAAAATATAGGTAAAATAAAAATGCCTAGGGGGGGGATTTTTAAGTGTGATATCTTAAGTAAGATAAAGTTTAGTAACAATTATTAAAAACATTGATTAATAATACCTTGACTTCCTACACCAGTCGTACCACTGCGATTAATACTGATTCACCCACAGCTGAAGTTGGGCAGAAAAGCATCCGAGAGTTAGAGTCTACTATCGCCTTATCTCCTTCTCTACCCATATCTACATCTGTGCCTCAAACTTGGTTAGTGTTGGCGGCGGCTGTGTTTTTGGTATCAGTACCAGTATTTATAGAAGCTCCATTAGTGCGATCGCTACCCGTTGTGAGTGTAGCGCTAACAGCATTTTGGGTGTGGCTAAGTTTCACCCTCATGTCACGTCCGACAACTTATATCTGGGGAGATTTACTCTTTGGCTTTAGCTGGAGTTGGTTAGCAGGAGCGATTTACTGGGGTTGGCTACGTTGGGAACCTCTGTGGCATTTACCCGTAGAATCCATTGGTTTACCTTTTGCGGCTTGGTGTCTAATTAGAAATTGGGGCAAAATTGGTAACTGGTTTTACTTAGGTTCTTTACTCGGCACAGTTTTGACTGATGTATATTTTTATTTAGTGGACTTGATGCCCTATTGGCGGCAAATTATGCAAGTCGAGCCTAATAGTGTCTCACCAATTTTACAAACTGCTTTCATCCAAGTCCAAACACCTTGGGGACAAAGCTGGGCAGTAGTTTTAGCTACTTTACTCTTAACGGCTGGAGTTTTGCCGTTACGGACAAAAGAAAAACATTGGTACGCCTTTGGGGGAGCAGTTTTAAGTACAATTTTGGTAGATAGTTTATTCTTAATAGCAGCCAGTGCAGCCTAAAATGGACATTTTGAGGCGCAGCTACATCTTTAATCTAGGGATTATATAGCATTTGGACATTTGTCAACCTGAAACTAAAGCTAGGGGCTTTGGCTGGTTTTTTGATAACTTTTTGTAAAAATAGTATCAAACCCAATAGCAGCAAATATTGTGGGTATTAATAGGCTGTATATTAGTTTTTGATGACTGCTGTGTGTTGAATCAGCCAGAAGCTATCAGCCAAAGGTGAAGAAGCCAGGATGCATAGACTCCTAAAGTCTCTATTCTCAGGCTAAGACCAGATAAAAGCTCACAGTATTAACCAGTGTGTTTTAGTTCCTAGGTCTAAACTCAACCGCCAGTTGATAGTATTTGACTGAACGTAGTTATTTCAGTTTGATGGAAAGAGGGAGAAAAATCGTGAAAACATTGGTACGTTTATTAGCAGTAGTTAGCTTATTAATTGGCTCCTGGGGATGGCTGGGAACAAGTCAGATAGCCAATGCTGCCAATCTTAACAGTTTTGCAATCAGACAAGTTCCAGTTTTGGCTATTGCCAGGCAAAATCGGGCTGACGCGAAATTAGGCACAGAATTTGGGAAAAAAGTTGATTTGAATAACACCAACGTGCGAGCTTTTCAGCAGTTTCCAGGGATGTACCCTACCCTAGCTAAAAAAATTATACTCAATGCTCCTTACAAGAAGGTAGAAGAGGTCTTGGATCTTCCTGGATTGAGCGATCGCCAAAAACAACTTTTGCAAGCTAACTTTGACAATTTCACTGTTACCGAACTAGAAACCATCTTCAACGCTGGAGATGACCGCTTTAACAACGGTATTTACAGATAAATAAAAGATATATTGGGCGTGGGAAATGGGGGATTATCTCCTTTTCCCTTTTCCCCAAAAGTTCCTCAATGGTATAAACCTGATTAATTCCAGCCCCCGGATTTATCTGTGGGGTATTTAATTTTGAATTTTGAATTTTGAATTTTGAATTCGGAGCGCAGCGACGTGACTTTGCCTCAAATAGATATTCCGAGCCAATTTGATGTTTTAGTAGTCGGTGCTGGCGCTGCTGGACTATACACAGCATTGTGTCTACCAGATCACTTGCGAGTCGGCTTGATTACCAAAGAAACTGTGACTTTATCTGCTAGTGATTGGGCGCAAGGAGGTATTGCGGCGGCCATTGCTCCAGAAGATTCACCTTCATTACACATAGAGGATACATTACACGCAGGTGCAGGTTTATGCGATCGCCCTGCTGTGGAATTTCTGGCCGAAGAAGCCCCTCGGTGTATTCAATCCTTGGTTAACTTAGGAGTGGCCTTTGACCGTCATGGTCAAGTTTTAGCTTTAACTTTAGAAGCCGCTCATTCTCGTCATCGCGTTCTTCATACCGCCGATACTACAGGTAGAGAAGTCACCACTACCCTAACAGCGCAAGTATTACGCCGCCAAAACATTCAAGTCATCCAGCAGGCTTTGGCTTTGAATTTGTGGCTAGAACCCCAAACTGGTAGATGTCAAGGAATTAGCCTATTTTATCAAGGTAAAATTACTTGGATCAGGGCTAGTGCGGTAATTTTAGCTACTGGTGGCGGTGGTCAAGTATTTGCTCAAACCACTAACCCAGCAGTGAGTACGGGCGATGGAGTAGCGATCGCTTGGCGGGCGGGGGCGATACTCCGGGATTTAGAGTTTGTCCAATTTCACCCCACATCCTTAACTAAACCGGGTGCAGACCACTTTCTCATTAGTGAAGCTGTACGAGGCGAAGGCGCACACTTAGTGGATGACACAGGACGGCGTTTTGTGTTTGACTACCATCCTGCCGGTGAACTAGCACCCAGAGATGTAGTCAGCAGAGCTATTTTCAGCCATCTGCAACAAACAGCCGTTGATCTGGCTACAGCCCATGTCTGGTTAGATATGCGCCCCATACCCCCGGAAAAAATTCGTCAACGCTTTCCTAACATTATTCAAGTTTGCCAACATTGGGGTATTGATGTCTTCCATGAACCCATTCCTGTAGCCCCGGCGGCTCATTACTGGATGGGTGGTATTGTGGCTGATTTAATGAATCGCACCAACATTCCTGGTTTATACGCAGTGGGAGAAACCGCCAGTACTGGAGTACATGGAGCGAATCGTTTGGCGAGTAACTCTTTACTCGAATGTATTGTGTTTGGCGCACAAATGGCTAATATTGACCTAGCAAATATTACACCAGCCTCAGAAGTACCGATACTGCCATTACGTAAATTTAACGCCGATATCGATGAATGGCAAAGCCAAAAAACCCAGCTAGAAATACTGCGAGAAAAGTTACCCCGTTTAGTCTGGCAAAGTGCGGGGATTTGTCGGGAACATTCAAGTTTAACAGATGCGATCGCTACTGTTGAAACTTGGCAACAAGATTTTGCAGCTTTACCTTTGAGTCAATTCTTACTATCTTTAAGTCCCAACGAACCAGTAACTTTCGACATCCCAGATGTAGAACGGCAATTGCGACTTTGGGCAGAAACTCGTAACTTACTAGATGTAGCCTATTTAATTCTTCAAAGTGCAGCTTTTAGAACTGAAAGCCGGGGCGGACACTATCGCCTAGACTATCCTCAATCAGACCCAGATTGGGAAGTCCATACCCTGGTACAACAACGCCAATGGCAAAAATCTTTGATATTGAAAAGCTAGAAATTTATAAGGAAAAAGGCTGAAAACCCTTGAGGTTAAGTTTTGGAGCGTGGCGGAAAAACCTAACCGTCCTTTAGGCAAGGGATGAAAGCCAACCAAGGGCTTTAGCCCTCAGTGACACATTCTTTTTCTTGACAGATTATGCCTAGAATTTTAGCATAATATTGTGGTTGTTAGGTCGTAGCCATGATAATTTACGAGTTCAAAGTTAAAGCGAAAGACAAGCAATACCAGGCAATAGATGAGGCTATTCGCACCAGCCAATTTATCCAAAACAAATGCTTACGTTATTGGATGGATAACGAAGGTGTAGGCAAGTATGACCTCAATAAATATTGTGCGGTATTAGCTTCTGAATTTCCTTTTGCTGATGAACTCAATTCAATGGCTAGACAATCTGCTGCTGAACGTTCTTGGAGTGCAATAGCTCGGTTTTACGATAACTGCAAAAAGAAAGTTAAAGGGAAGAAAGGCTTTCCAAAGTTTAAGAAAAACTGCCGTTCTGTTGAATATAAAACAAGCGGATGGAAATTATCTGAAACTAGAAAAGCAATTACTTTCTCTGACAAAAAAGGAATAGGTACTCTCAAATTAAAGGGTACTTATGACTTGAATTACTACGACATCAAGCAAATTAAACGAGTGCGTTTAGTCCGTCGTGCCGATGGATATTATGCTCAATTTGCAATTGATGTAAATGTCAGAGTTGAAACACAACCAACTCAACAAGTAGTAGGACTTGATTTAGGATTAAACTACTTCATTGCTGATTCTAAAGGGAATGTAGAAGAATGTCCCAAGTTTTACCGTAAGTCAGAAAAACAGTTAAACCGCGCTAATCGCAAGAAATCAAAAAAGTTTAGTAGAGAGCGTAAAAAGGCTAAACAACGGCAATCTAACAACTACCATAAAGCTAGAAACAGGTATGCACGTAAACATTTAAGAGTAAGTAGGCAACGAAAAGAATATTGCAAAAGATTAGCGTATTCCGTGATCCAATCTAACGATTTGGTAGCCTATGAAGACTTAAATGTGAAAGGCATGGTAAAAAACCGACATTTAGCTAAATCAATATCTGATGCTGGTTGGTCTACTTTTAGGCAATGGTTAGAATATTTTGGATATAAATATGGAAAGGTAACTGTTGCAGTTTCTCCCCATAATACTTCTCAAAATTGTTCTAATTGTGGACAAAAAGTACAAAAATCTCTATCAACTAGAACTCATGTTTGTCATCATTGCGGGTTTGTTGAAGATAGAGATATTAACGCCAGTATCAATATTCTAAAACTAGGATTAAGTACGGCGGGACACGCCGGAACTTACGCTACAGGAGATTTGCCCTCTTGGGCGATTGGTGTAAACCTGTCGTCTAATGGCGAGTCTATGAATGTAGAATCCCCGCGTCTTTAGACCGGGGAGTGTCAACCCCACTCAGCACTCAGCACTCAGCACTCAGCACTTTCATCACCTTGTACCACTACCATGCTGACTGTCAGGCCCGCCATTATTAGGGGGAACGTATATGTCTGTATCAGCCTGATAAGTTGTTAAATTCCTACTCATACCGGAATTAAACTCATCAAATGTCATAGCATTAACGCTGACTGTGATGTTAACTATTTGGAAAATTAGCCAACAAGCACTAGTAATAAATATCACAGATTTCATCTTTCTGCCCTCCTGGAGACTCCTGCCATAGCGGTACTGAGCTTGGCGGTGAAAGCAAAGGAGGGGCAGCATTTAAATTCCATAGTAGTAACCATCCTGTTTATGAAGAGATGGAAAACCATCGGCGGTTTCACTTCAACAAGCTCAGTGTTAGCACTCAGACTATCGTGAATTGAAGTACGCCGTGTCCTATATGGTCTAATATGCCAAAGCCACAGTAGCGCCCACGTTCTGCCCTTGCTTGTGCGTAAGTCCTAATTTTGTTTGGTGATGCTTTTTATCTATAGCAATTGTAGTTATTGATCTGGAACGTTAAATCTTAAATAAATCAGTAACTACTGTCAGAGATAATGAATATCGTTAACGTTAGCCTTAATATCAATTTTTATACCTATAAAGCAGTTTCAACATCTATCTAAAGATGGAAATCTTTGCTAAAACTTTAATTTATTACCGTGTAAATACTTACTGAAAAATTTGCAAAAATTTTCAACCCCAAATACAAATAAAATTGATTCAAACCCTGATTAAGACCGTGATTATACTGAATAGAGTCTGTGAATTTATATAATTTTTATGTATAGCAACCGCCAAGGAAGTGAGGACATCAAGGGATTATGCAAATTCATAACAATTTTTACCCCGATGCTTGGCGCAGTACATAGCAGCATCTGCTTGTCTAATGAGTGTTTCAGCATCTTGTCCATTGGTTGGGTAGATGCTAATACCAACACTGGCAGAAACTTGAATATTATGTCCTTTTAAAATAAAGGGACTGACGATGCTGGCTAAAATTTTTTCAGCGATTTTAGCGGCTACTTGCACGTTAGGAACTGTTCGTAAAATAATTGTAAATTCATCGCCACCTAATCGAGAAACAATATCGCTATCTCGTAAAGTGTTACTAAGTCTTTGAGCAACGGATACTAGCAAGAGATCACCTACATCATGTCCTAAAGTATCATTGATATGCTTAAAGCCATCTAAATCAATGAATAGTAGTGCCAGTAACAAATTATAATTTTGCGCCCAAATTAATGATTCTTGCAGCTGTTCAGCAAAAAATTTCCGATTAGTTAAGCCTGTTAAAGGATCGTGATTAGTCAGATAACGCAAATGTTCTTCTTTGAGCTTTAATTCATTATTAAAGTGAAATAACTCAGCAGCAGTGCGCTTAAGTTGTTCTTCCATTAACTTCCGTTGGGTAATATCTCGAATCACCCCCACCAAAAATAAATTGCCAGCCGCATCTTTGTGCAGCGATCGCTTAGTGGCAATAAAATGAGTATTACCAGTAGCATCAGTAAATTCTTCTTCATTTTCCTGTGTTTGCTGAGTTTCAAAAACCAGCTGGTCTTGTTGACGAAAAACAATCGCTTCATGTTGAGGAAAAAACTCATAATCTGATTTTTCCAGCAATACAGTCTGCGAATAACCGATTAATTGACAATAAGCATCATTAACAATAATCCACTGATACTGTTTATTTTTCACAAAAATTGGGTCAGCAATCTTATTGATTACTTCTTGTAAAAATTCTTTAGAACGCCTTAACTCATCTTGTATATAAGCAATATTAAAAGTAATCCAAATAGCTGAACTAGCAAATGCTAATAATGCTGGAATGATTGGTATCCACCAACCAGACAAAAAAGCTAAGTAAGTACCAGCAAACAGCAGCCCGCAAGATAATAAAATAATCAAGATACTTTTAATTGGGTGTCGTATTCGCCATGTCACCATCGAACCCGCATAAGACCAGGCCACAATCCATAAATATTCCCAATTATCAGACCAAAATTTCAGCAAAGGTCGCTCTCCTAAAGCGGCTGATATTAACTCGCTAATAAAATAAGCTTGCAATCTGATCCCAGGAATAGGTTTTGCTGTACCGATCAAAGGGCTAGAATGAGGAATAAATACAAAATCTTGGAGACTAGGAGCCGTAGAACCAATTAGTACAATGCGATCGCTAATTAAGCTTTTTGGCACTTGATTTTCCAGTACATCCCTCATGCTCACCTGAAGATAACCACAAGATTCTACAGATGAACTGTGACAGCCTGGTTTAGGAAAGTTAGACACAATTTGATAGCCTTTAGCATCAGCTCTCACATAAGCAGCATCATTGGCCTGAAAACGAGTAAATACTGCTTGACCCAATTGTAAATATTCAGAATTATTAGCTGCTTTCTGGGGGGTAATACCTTCTGCTTGTAAATACAATAAAGCCAGCTTTAAAGCAAAACTTTCATGGACTTTTTCACCAACGTGCCAATATAGCAAGCTCCGACGTACTTTGCCGTCAGAGTCATATAATAAGTTATTAAAACCCACTTGCCGTTCATTCAGACCTTGTGGAGGTAAAACACCATCATGGTGAGTATTTGCTAACAGTTGAGTGCCAATTAAGTTAGGCATTGACTGATAAGCTGCTGCCAGTTGCTCATAACCAGACTGAACTGGCAAATCCCGGTAGATATCTAAACCAATAGCACGGGGTTGATAGACTTGGATTTTTTGTAATAACTCAGCCATATCAACATCTGGAATTGGCCAGGAACCTATTTGATGTAAGGAAGATTCATCAATGGCTACAATAGTAATGCGATGATCAGGTGGTTCATCTGGACGTAAGTGGAACAGTTGATCGAAGGCTGCTAGTTCTAAGGATTGTAACAATCCCATAGAACGCAAAATTAAAACACAAAGTGCAACCATCAAAGCTGTAATCAACTCTTTATTTTCTCTACCAAGTGTTTTTTTGAGTTGTAAAATTAATGTAACAAGACACTTGACTAGCTGCTTAATCATTCCCATTACCTAGGGTGATAGATATTTTATGTTGCCTTTAGCCATCAATTAGCTAGCAAATATAGACCATATACAAACATTATTTAATTTTTATTATTTTTTTCATTGAGTTATCGCAACCGCTAAGGTGCTTAGGGTAGAATAAGATGTTAAAAACCAGTCACAGCAAGTATTTCAATTTTTACTTTTGCAATAGGTTCCTCCCAAAAATTTTATAACAATGGTAGTCACCATGAATGAGTCAGTCTATATTGGTTAGTTTTTTTGCGGTGCTGACACTATACCTTATTTATCACTTGAAGTTAATTTTGCTATAACTTCAATTTGATATAGCAAAGTGCTGAGTGCTGAGTGCTGAGTGCTGAGTGGGTAGGGGCGGGTTCAAGAGTCAGTCTGTG
>PWQB01000065.1 GCA_003556955.1 Nostocaceae cyanobacterium CSSed10_463m | reverse complement strand
CACATTTGCCGGCAAAATAAGCATCCCCAGCGCCTAATACCTCATCTATAATCAATATTTCAGGTTCGATGACAGTAGCTACAGTAAAAGCTAGTCGAGCATACATTCCAGCCGAATAAGTTTTAATTGGTTGGTCAATAAACTCATATAATTCAGAGAAATCAATAATTTCTTCTTCCAAGTCCTTAATTTTGGCTGGGGAAAGTCCTTGGTATGCTAAAGAGGCTTGAATGTTTTGACGACCAGTAAATTCTGGATGAAACCCTGTACCTAGTTCCATCAAAGCTTGTACTCTACCTCGGACTTCTACAGTACCTTCTGTCGGTGCAATATTTCCAGTAATAATTTTTAATAATGTACTTTTACCGGCTCCGTTGCGTCCTATTAAACCTAATCGCTCTCCCTTTTTTACTTCTAAATTGAGACCACGTAAAGCCCAAAATTCCTGGTAATATTGTTTGCGCCAAAATAACCAGCGATTTACTCCAAAAGCATCGAGAACTTTATCAGCAGGATGCCTATAGAGTTTATACATTTTACCCAGACCACGGATAGCGATCGCTGTCTCTGCCATTTTGTGCTTTATTTATGTTTTATATGCTTTATTGGTGAAGACGGAAATCCAAAAATGAAAGTTCCAATTTAAGGTAGCAAGGTGTCATGTGCGGAATCGGCGGAATAGTCAGATTTAACTCAAAGAAAATAGACTCACAGATTTTAACAAGCATCAGTAATTCTCTCAAGCATCGTGGACCTGATGACCAGGGTTTTTTGGGATGGTCTAGAACAGCACCTGTTAAACTATCCCGAAATCCCGCAGATGTAGAGGATTTTCCTATTTGCTTGTTTCATCGTCGTCTGTCTGTTTTGGATTTAAGTCCGGCTGGTTGGCAACCCATGAGTACACCCGATGGACGTTATTACATTGTCTTCAATGGAGAAATATATAACTACCTCGAACTACAAACCCAACTGCAATCACTAGGAAAGCAATTTTATTCCCACTCAGATACAGAGGTACTATTAGCTGCATACGCTCAATGGGGTATTTTAGCTTTTAGTAAATTAGTAGTGATGTTTGCTTGCGCCATCCTAGATACTTGGGAACATACCCTGTTATTAGCTCGTGATTATTTTGGCATCAAACCCCTCTATTACACTTACTCCCACCATAAATTAGCCTTTGCCTCTGAAATTAAAACACTCCTTTGTTTACCAGAAATTAAGCGCCGTGTCAACCCTCAGCGACTTTATGACTACCTCAACTCAGGACTGACTGATTACGGTAGTGAAACATTGTTTGCTGATATCAAACAATTACCCCCAGCTCACTTTCTCAAAATTTCTCTAGACAAACCCCAGCAACCCCAGATAAAGCGATACTGGCAAGTAAATTTAACTCAACATTCAGACATTACACTTCCAGAAGCCACAGAACATCTACGCCACCTATTTTTAGAAAGCGTAAATTTACATTTGCGGAGTGATGTCCCAGTTGGTGCAGCACTGTCAGGGGGGATAGATTCATCTGCTATTGTCATGGCGATGCGATATCTGCAAGGTTCACAACTGCAACTCCACACGTTTAGTTACATCGCTGCTGAATCAACCTTCAATGAAGAAAAATGGGTGGATATAGTAACAGATGCCACTACAGCTATATCTCATAAAACACAACCATCCCCAGAAGAATTAACCCGCGACTTAAATCAACTGATTGACTTGCAAGATGAACCTTTTGGTAGCACCAGCATTTATGCCCAGTACCGAGTATTCCAGATGGCGCAAACTGCTGGCATCAAAGTTATGTTAGATGGGCAAGGAGCTGATGAACTTTTAGGTGGCTACCGTCCTTATCTAGCAGCACGCCTAGCTTCGCTACTGCGTCAAGGAAAATGGCAAAACGCCAGTCAGTTTTTACAATCCATAGCCAACCAACCAGGAGTTAATCATCCAAAAATGCTGCTACGTGCTGTAGGATTACTCCTTCCACCCAGTTGGCAAGCCTCCATCAGACAGTTAGTAAAAAAAGACGTAAACCCAAGTTGGCTAAATACTGACTGGTTCAACCAAAATAGTTTTCTTCCCCATTTTCACAAATACGGTACGGAAACATTGCGAGAAGAACTAGCCCAAGCTTTAGAGGAAATCAGTTTACCTATGCTTCTACGCTATGAAGACCGTAACTCAATGGCAAATTCCATTGAGAGTCGAGTTCCTTTTCTTACCCCTAATTTAGTTAACTTCGTTTTTTCATTACCAGAGGAATTTATTATTGCCAATGATGGCACATCTAAAGCTATTTTCCGCGAAGCTATGCGGGGGATTGTACCAGATGCAATTTTAGGTAGAAAAGATAAAATTGGCTTTGCTACACCTGAGCAGCGTTGGTTGCAAGACTTACGTCCTTGGTTTGAAAGCGTGCTTAACAGTGACATAGCCTGTGAAATTCCCGCTTTGAATATGCCAATAGTTAAAGAAGAATTTCAATCAGTTTTAGCGGGACGTTCAGCCTTTGATTTTCGCATTTGGCGCTGGGTAAACTGCATTCGTTGGGTAGAGCGCTTTTCTGTAACTTTTGAGGAGTGAAAATGCGAGTAGTACACCTGTCTACAATTCATCGGGCGTTGGATGTTCGCATTTTTTATAAAGAGTGTGTAACTCTAGCAAAAGCGGGATATGAAGTACATCTAATAGTTTCTCACCCGCCAGAACAGGAGTTAGCAGGGGTTTTTCTTCATGCAATTGATAGAGTTACGAATTACCCCCGCTTAACAAGAATTTGGCGAAGACTTAGTAGTGCTTACCATCTTGCGGCATCCTTACAAGCGAAAATTTACCATTTCCATGACCCAGAACTCATCCCCGTAGGAATTTTCTTGCAACACCTTGGTGCTAAAGTTATCTATGATGTTCACGAAGATACTCCTTGGGAGGCTATTTCTCTAAGCAAAAATAATCTTTGGCTGGGGTGGTCGAAGTTTGGCCTGTGGACAGCAATAGAAGCAATGGCTCAAGCTACCTTAGATGGTTTTGTCTGTGTCACACCTACAATTGCCCAGAAATTTCCTTCAGCAAAGACTACTATTGTGCGTAATTTTCCTTTGACTGAAGAACTTCAAGATACGGTAATTCATCTTTCTGATGATTTGAGACAAAACAAAGTTATTTATGCAGGTGGAATTACGGCAATTCGGGGAATTCGAGAAATGGTTTCAGCTATGGCATTAATACCCAAAAAATTTTCAGCAAAACTATTGCTATTGGGAGAATTTTCCACTTTGAGTTTGAAAACTGAAGTAGAACAATTACCTGGGTGGGAAAGTGTAGAATTCTTGGGTTGGCAATCTCGGAGTGAATTAGTGCAGTATTTAGCACAAGCAAGGGTAGGTTTGGTAATTTTTCATCCCGAACGTGACCATTTAGCAGCTTTACCTAACAAATTGTTTGAATATATGGCTGCGGGTTTACCCATTGTCGTATCAGATTTTCCCTTGTGGCGAGAAATTATTAAAGATATTGGTTGTGGTTTATTGGTTAATCCTTTAAATCCCCAAGAGATTGCTCAGGCTATTCAATATCTTTTAGAAAATCCAGAATTAGCTGCTGCTATGGGTCAGCGAGTACAAGCAGCAGTGCGTACTCAGTATAATTGGGAAATAGAATCACAAAAATTACTGAATTTTTATCAAAAAATACATCAACTATGAAAATTTTAACAATTGTTGGCGCACGTCCACAGTTTATTAAAGCAGCCGCAGTTTCAAGAAAGCTACAAGCTGAGTCTCGTATTCAAGAGGTGCTAATTCACACAGGTCAACATTATGACGAGAATATGTCTGATGTTTTTTTTCAAGAATTAGAAATTCCTAAACCTCACTATCATTTAGATATTGGTTCTCACGGTCATGGTGTACAAACAGGTAGGATGTTGGAAGCAATTGAACAAGTTTTACTCAAAGAATCGCCAGATTGGGTGTTAGTTTATGGTGATACAAATTCTACTTTGGCAGGAGCGATCGCCGCAGTTAAGCTGCATATTCCGGTAGCGCACGTCGAAGCGGGTTTGCGCTCTTTTAATCGCCGGATGCCTGAAGAAATTAATCGAGTGCTAACTGACCACGCCGCAGATTTACTCTTTGCTCCCACTACAGTAGCTGTAGAAAATTTACACCAAGAGGGAATTGCTCAGGCAAAAATTCACTTAGTTGGGGATGTCATGTATGATGCTGCTATTGACTATGGACTCAAAGCCGAACAAGTCAGTCCTATTTTGCAACATCTGGATGTAACTCCCCAAAAGTATATTTTGGCAACCATCCATAGAGCTGAAAATACAGACGACCCCAAACGACTATGGGCAATTTTTACAGGATTAAAGGCAATTTCTCAGAAGATACCCGTAGTTGTACCACTTCATCCCCGCACCCGTTCAGCTTTATCACGTACAGGCTTATGGGAAGATGTCAATCAGTCTCTAAAACTCATTCAGCCAGTGGGATATTTAGATATGGTGATGCTAGAGAAAAATGCCAAACTCATAGCTACTGACTCTGGTGGGGTTCAAAAAGAAGCATTTTTCTATGGAGTCCCGTGTATCACCTTACGAGAAGAAACAGAGTGGTTAGAGTTAGTACAGTTAGGGTGGAATCGCTTGCTACCACCATTAGATTCATCAGACGTAGTTCGTGGTATATCAGATGCTTTGCTTGGTGTTAATAATACTGATGTTCCCAATGACCTCTATGGTCGAGGATTAGCAGTTTCACGAATTATTCAGCTACTCATGAACAACTGAATTACTCCATAAATATAGAGGATAAAAATTTACGTTACCAAACTTTTATATTGACACTCATCCTGCGATCGCGGCTATGATGCTTTTGACTGGAGACGTTAATCGATACCGCAGATGACACCTAAAACAGCCCTGATTACCGGACTAACTGGACAAGACGGTTCCTATCTCGCCGAAATCCTCCTGACCAAAGGTTACAAAGTATTCGGACTAGTCCGCCGTTCTAGTACCAGCAACCTAGAACGTATTAGCCACCTTTCAGGCGATGTTAGAATTGTACCGGGTGATCTCCTAGATCAATGTTCCTTAATGGACGTAATTAGCGACTCACAACCGGATGAAATTTATAACCTAGCCTCTCAAAGCTACGTCCCCTTGTCTTGGACTCAACCCTCCCTGACGGCGGAATATACAGCCCTCGGTGTTTCCCGTCTCTTAGAATCTATTCGTCGCTGCAAACCGGATGCAAAATTTTACCAAGCATCGAGTAGTGAAGTTTTTGGTCAACCTGACGAGTCTCCCCAAACTGAACGCACAGCTTTTCGCCCCCGTAACCCCTATGGTGTTGCTAAAGCTTACGCCCATTGGATGACCGTTAACTATCGGCAAAAATACGACCTCTACGCCTGCTGTGGGATTACTTATACTCACGAATCGCCCCGACGTGGTACAGAATTTGTCTTTCGTAAAATTACTCACGCAGCAGCCCAAATCAAACTCGGTTTGGCAAATGAACTAAAATTAGGCAATTTGGATGCGCGTCGTGATTGGTGCTATGCCAAAGATGCTGTTTATGCTATGTGGCTAATGTTGCAGCAAGAACAACCGAACGATTATATTATTGCCAGTGGCGAAACTCATTCGGTTAAAGAACTCGTTGAGTGTGCTTTCAACTGCGTGGGTTTAAACTGGGAAGATTATGTTTCAGTAGACCCCGCTTTTTACCGTCCTGATGAAGCAGTGCAGTTAGTTGGTTCTGTGGATAAAATTAAAACTGAGTTAGGTTGGCAGCCTGAACATAGTTTTGAACAAATGGTGGAATTAATGGTTGATTATGACCTCAAAAAATTGAGTGCTGGGGTAGGTTAAATATTTGCGGGTTACAAGTGATAGTTAAAGCCACCTCGGTAAAAGTATTCAATGGAGGTGAATTTTATGTTTTTCCAATTCAACTAATCAAGGAATAAACATTATTTTGCTAGTCAAGAGGGGTAAAAATAAATTTGAATTCTTACCAAAGTATTATTGAATGGAAATATCAGATAATTCTAGATCCAATCAATTAATTATAAACTTATCTATTCTCTTGTCACAACCAACAGGGATTAGTAATTATGCCAGTAACATTGTTCCTTATTTAAAATCTCTGGAACCTAATTTATTAACAGCACAGAAACGCTCTGAATTTAACTGCTATCTAGTTCCAGATAATCTGACTCCGGCTCAAGGTATAAAAGGACATTTGCGCCGCTTATTGTGGACACAGCTTCAACTACCAAAAATCTATAAAAACCTGAAATCTCGACTGTTATTTTCCCCTCTCCCGGAAGCACCCCTTTACCAGAACTGTCGTTTTGTCGTCATGTCTCATGACTTAATACCGTTGCGCTTTCCCAAACGGTTTTCGCCGTTAAAACTATACTGGAGTTACTACATTCCCCAAGTTCTCAAACAAGCACAACACATAATCTGCAATTCTCAAGCTACAGCGCAGGATATCATCGATTTTTACCAAATTCCCGCTAGCAAAATTACATCAATTCCTCTAGCTTATAATCGCCAACATTTTCGCCCAATCAAAGAAAAATGGGCAGAAAATCGGCGTTATTTTCTCTACCTGGGAAGACATGATCCTTATAAGAATTTACATCGCCTGATAGCAGCTTTTGCAGCTTTACCAAATAGGGGCGAATATGAACTATGGTTAGCTGGTCCTATTGATGCGCGTTACACTCCAGCTTTACAAACGCAGGTTGCAGAACTGGGAATAACTGAGCAAGTAAAGTTTCTCAACTATGTATCTTATAACGAATTACCAAAAATTATTAATGGTGCGATCGCCTTAGTTTTTCCTAGTCTATGGGAAGGCTTTGGTTTACCGGTTCTCGAAGCAATGGCTTGTGGGACTCCAGTCATTACCTCTAACCTTTCCTCTCTCCCAGAAGTAGCAGGGGAAGCAGCGATTTTAATCAATCCCTACAACACAGCAGAAATTACCGATGCCATGCAGATTATAGCTGAGGATAGGGAAGTGCTATCGCACCTCTCCACCCAAGGTATAAATAGAGCCAATCAATTCAGTTGGGAAAAAACCGGACTGGCTACCGCCAAAGTTTTATCACGCTATTTATGAATGCTAGGCTAAAGTAATCTGGCTTAAAACCTTACCAAGAAATCCTATGGTTGTGCAAACTCCCCCCCGGCAATATTCTATAGAAGAATACCTAGCACATGAAGAAACTGCTGAATACCGCAGCGAATACCGTAATGGAGAAATTTTACCAATGACTGGAGGCTCGATTAATCATAATCAAATTATTATCAACTTAGTAATTGCTCTGGGACTTGCTCTGAGAGAACAAGATTATCACGTTTATACTAGTGACTTACGCCTATGGATTCCTCATTATCGAGAATACACATATCCTGATATTTTGATTATCAAAGATGAAGCTATATTCCAAGAAGGACGAACGGATACAGTGCTAAATCCTAGCATCATTTTTGAGGTACTTTCTAAATCTACCAGTAGTAGAGATAGAGGCGATAAATTTACTTATTATCGTTCCATCCCGGAACTCCAAGAATATATATTAATTGACCAATATCAAATTCATATTGAGCAGTTTAGCAAAACACCAGAAAGTAACTGGCTATTAAGAGAATCTGACAATGAAGACGGAGTTTTAACCTTAGCTGCCGCAAATTGCCAAATTCCCTATCGCCAGATTTACGAGAGAGTGAAATTTGAATCAGAGTAGATGGTTCCAGCAATTCTTAATTACGAACTACGAATTACGCATTACGAATTACGAATTACGAACTACGAATTACGGAGTTCCCACCGCCCCAGAGTAAACCAAACCCCGTTGCAGATCCAAAGTCAGAATTGCGCCATCATGAATTACTTGTGTTGCCGTCTTCACACCCACAATCACAGGTACACCCAGACGTAAAGCAATTACAGCCGCATGACTGGTGAGACTATCTTCTTCGGTGATAATGCCGCCAGCTTTCCGAATCGCTTCGACAAAATCGGCATCGGTGCGGGGTGCAACCAAGATATCTCCAGGATTAAAATTACTCACATCCATGCTAGTGTGAGCCACTTTAGCACGACCACTGACCAAACCTTGTCCCAAACCAATACCCTGACCTAGAACAGCTGTGACAACTTCAACCTTAACCAAATCCGTTGAGCCGGAAACACCTTGGAGTGTACCAGCAGTCATCACCACCAAATCACCCTCAGATAGGTAATTATGCTCTTGGGCGACATTGATAGCTGCTTGAAAGGTTTGCCCAGTGGAAGGTAGACCCAGCACCAATAAGGGTTTAACTCCCCAAACCATCTGTAACTGTCGTGCCACATTGACGTGGGGTGTCACAGCCAAAATAGGTGTATGAGGACGGAATTTGGAGACATTACGGGCTGTAGCTCCTGTTTGGGTCAGAGTCATAATTGCTGCTGCTCCCAACTGTTCGGCAATTTGTCCCACGGCTTGGCTAATAGCATTGGGAATAGAACGCCGATCATCGCGCTTGGGGCGAACTACTGGATGCAGTACCTCTTCCTGCTCCATACGCTCGGCAATTCGTGCCATTGTGGCTACTGCTTCCACAGGAAAGTCACCCACAGCAGTTTCATTAGATAGCATCACGGCATCTGTGCCATCTAAAATGGCATTGGCTACGTCTGACACTTCCGCACGAGTGGGACGGGGAT
>PWQB01000709.1 GCA_003556955.1 Nostocaceae cyanobacterium CSSed10_463m | reverse complement strand
TTGCTGTGTAACTAAAGTCTCAAGGCTGCTATAAAACAGCTTGTTTGTATTTACACATGAATTGAGTTTTGATTCTGTAGCAAGGATAGCTGACATCTTGCCAAAATAGATGCTGCTGATTGTTTCACTCATGTATGAAAACGTAGTATTGTGTTAGAGCGATCAGCGAATCCGACGAAAATCGCAACTCTCAAATATCTCAAATATATGTATCACATTGGTTTTGGGTTAGATGATTTAGGTACATCACCTCCGAGCATGGCTTTGTTATCTGGTGATCCGGAACGGGCGCGGATGATTGCTGATAACTATTTGCAGGATGTGCGCTTATTGTCGGAAAATCGCGGACTTCACAGCTATTTAGGATACTTACCAAATGGTTGTCCCATTTTATCGGCTACCAGTGGTATGGGTGCGCCTTCGTTGAGTATTGTGGTGAATGAGTTGGTACAGGTGGGTATCCGGCAAATTATTCGCATCGGGACTTGCGGCTCAATTCAACCTTATATACCTGTAGGCAGTATTGTAATTAGCAGTGCAGCATTATGTCGCCAAGGTGCAGCCAATGATATTGCGCCTGTCGAGTATCCAGCCGCAGCTGATCCGTTTCTGACTGTGGCTTTGGTGAAAGCAGCACAAGAATTGAACATTGAGCATTATTTAGGTATTACGGCATCGGTGGATACTTTTTATGAGGGACAGGAACGCACTGACTCAGCTAATCCTTATTTACTGCGATCGCACTCCGGCATGATCGAAGAATATCAGCATTTGAATATTCTCAACTATGAAATGGAATGTGGAACGCTGTTTAAAATGGCGGGAGTATATCGGTTTGCAGCTGCGGCTGTTTGTGGTGTAGTTGCCCAGCGCACCGTTGAGGAAAAAGTCATCTTACCTGAGAAAGATATTGCAGTGAAGAAGGCGATCGCTACTGCTATACACTCAGTATTTTCATCATGACTTTAATTAATCTTTAATTTATTTTTCAGTAATTACAGTTAATATATCTTGAGTAAGATATAAGTATCTATTGATATTTGCTCACCTAAAAATGTGAGGCTTATTATTATCTTACTTTCTGCGCCTCTGCGTGAGCAAAATTGATATTAGCAATCAGCAACGCCCGATATTTTATTGTTGCGTATTCTCCTAAGCGTGAATACCACTAATTTTGCTGACAGTTTAGGCAATTTATTCATCAGCATACAGCACCTTGCAATTAAATCCAATACACATCTTCATATCATCAATATTGTAGGTATGCTTGCTGTGATTGTGTATTTAATGCAGATGAAATGTATTGTATGTAGAAAAATTAACAGAGCAAGATAACATGAAAAACGCTTGGTGGCATCAGATTAACACAATTAACCTAGCTTTCGTAGCGATAATTCCCACGTTGATATTTTTACCATTCTCTTACCAAGCTATAGCTGAAGATCCAGGATTATGTTTTATGATCACCTCTTCTGGGAGAATGGTGAAATTGGGAAACCTTTGCGGTGTTACCAATACACCCCCCCAAAAAAGTAATCACAGAGTTTTTCGAGTTCCCATCAAACGCCGTCTGGGTAGAACTCCAGTAATTGATGTCACCTTTAACGACAACAAAACTTTTGAAATGGTAGTAGATACTGGCGCTCATGGGACTTTGATTACTTCTAGAATGGCCAATACTCTCCAACTCCAAGCTACAGGGATGATCCAAGCTCAAATTGCAGATGGGACTCAAGTTCTATTTCCCACTGGTAAAGTCGATTCTTTAGCTGCGGGTGGAGTTGTGGCGAATAATTTGGAAGTGGCGATCGCCCCAAAAGGCAGGGTAGGATTACTAGGCCATGATTTCTTTGGCAACTACGACATTAAAATTCGGGAAAAAGACATAGAGTTTTACTCCCGCTAATCCTAATTCTGCACTTTAACTATTATCTGTACTTTGCACATTACATATATAAAATCAATTATTTATCAGACTTAAATTACTTTTAGACTAAGACAATAGACAATTTTATATGTCTTTTTAAAACTGCTTTTGTCCTTGACTTTACCGAATTGCTTGAATAAAAATAGCAGTAACAGTTAAGGAGACAGCTTAATTGTTAATCAACAAAACTTATTAGCAATCAATGCTTGAGGAGCAAATATTATGGCTAACATCACTCTTTCTGAACTCAACAACGCTGGTGCTGAATTATTTCAAGATTCTGAAAGTTTCTTGAATGAATTGAAAGATGTAGATGCTATCTCCGGTGGTAGCAGCCATTACGTGAGTGATATGTCCTTCTTGACTAAGTTGGCTGAGGCATTTGTGATCAGTTATGCCATTGGTCATGTGACTGTCCTAGCTAAGTCATTCAGCTATGGATACTAATGACTTTCATCGCTTCATTTAACTAGTACTTTGCAGATAAATCAATTGATTTAATGCTGTACTAGATAGCTATTCAGGGATGAGATTTACTCATAATTATCCCTGAAAGCAAATCAACTTGAAAACTATCGTCACAAATGCTGGAAGACCAAATATTATGGCTAACATCACTCTTTCTGAACTAAATAATGCTGGTGCTGAATTATTTCAAGATTCTGAAAGTTTCTTGAATGAATTGAAAGATGTAGATGCTATCTCCGGTGGTAGCACTTACGGTTATCAAACCTACGTCAGCGATATGTCCACATTGACAAAGTTGGCTGAGGCGTTTGTGATCAGTTATGCCATTGGTCATGTGACTGTCCTAGCTAAGTCATTCAGCTATGGATACTAATAGCTGTAATCGCTTCATTTAACTAGTATTTTGCAGATAAATCAATTGATTTAATGCTGTACTAGATAGCTATTCAGGGATGAGATTTACTCATAATTATCCCTGAAAGCAAATCAACTTGAAAACTATCATTACAAATGCTTGAGGAGCAAATATCATGGCTAACATCACTCTTTCTGAACTAAACAATGCTGGTGCTGAATTGTTTCAAGATTCTGAAAGTTTCTTGAATGAATTGAAAGATGTAGATGCTATCTCCG
Source organism: Nostocaceae cyanobacterium CSSed10_463m (assembly GCA_003556955.1). The sequence goes on along the minus strand of PWQB01000709.1, from coordinate 5,735 downwards.
GTGGTAGAACTTACGGTTACGGTTATCAAACCCATGTTAGCGATATGTCTGCACTAACTAAGTTGGCTGAGGCGTTTGTGATCAGTTATGCCATTGGTCATGTGACTGTCCTAGCTAAGTCATTCAGCTATGGATACTAATGGCTTGAATCGCTTCATTTAATTGAGCGCTATTCAGGGATGAGACTAACTACAACTCATCCTTGATAGCTAATCAAGTTGAAAATTAATTCTGTTCACAAATGCTTGAGGAGCAAATATTATGGCTAACATCACTCTTTCTGAACTAAATAACGCTGGTGTGGAATTATTTCAAGATTCTGAAAGTTTCTTGAATGAATTGAAAGATGTAGATGCTATCTCTGGTGGTAGCACTTCCGGTTACGGTCGCGGTTACGGTCGCCAAACCCATGTTAGCGATATGTCTACACTAACTAAGTTGGCTGAGGCGTTTGTATTCAGTTATGCCATTGGTCATGTAACTGTCCTCGCTAAGTCATTCAGCTATGGATACTAAATAAGTTACAAACCCAAAGATCCCCGACTTCTTGAAGAAGTTGGGGATTTGATCTGCTATATGATGTTCTGATAATTATCCGTTAGGAATACTTCCAGATTGGGTACATCGATCCAATTTGATGTTTTATGAGATTTATGAGCTAAATCCATTAATAGTTGGGAATAAACGCCTTCTCGCAAGGATGGAATTATTTGTTGTTGGCGTTCAATTCCTAATACCCATTGGTCTACTACACGGGTAAATGCCGAAATGCGTCCGTCGGTGTGATGTTGGGGAAAAACTAAGCGACTGGGAATTTCAATTTCTTGGAGAGGTTGACCAGGTTGGGAACCCCAAACCCGAAATCCATGTATATAGTCTTTTTGATTTTCACTACCTAATACTAGAGTACCGCGATCGCCATACACTTCTACCCAATGTGTTCTGGATGCGTGAACTACTGCACTGATAGTAACTTGACAAGGTGTGCCATCAGCTAATTCCAGAGATAGCAGACAGGTATCATCTGTCGTGACTGGCTTTAATTCTCCGTTAGCTGGGTCAACTCGTGCGGGAATGGCGGTACTCAGGTGGGCGTTTAGTCTGCTGACTGACCCAAATAGCCAGGATATATAATCGAAGGCGTGGGAACCTAAAGAACCTAATGCACCGCCTCCTTTATCTTGGGAAGAATACCAATTCCAAGGGCGGGATGTATCGGCGCGGGAGGAACCTAACCAATCAATTTTAATTAAGCGTTTGTTTCCTACATAGTCTTTTGCTAATAATTCTGCAAATAATTGCCATCCTGGAACAAAGCGAAATTCAAAGTCTACTGTAGCTGTTACGCCTTTGGCTTGGGCTAATTGATATAATTCTTTGGCTTCAAATACATTTAAAGTTGTGGGTTTTTCTAATAATAAATGTTTGCCGGCTTGCAGCACTTGTTTAGCCATTTCGTAGTGCAGAAATGGTGGTGTGGCTATACTCACGGCTTGCACTTCTGGTAATGCCAAAATATCGGCTATTGTGTCACAGGCGTGAGGGATATTATGAGTCTCGGCGATGGCTTTGGCTTTATTAATATCTCGATGATAAATGGCAACTATTTCGGTGCGATGATGGGATTTAAATCCAGGAATATGGACTTTTTGCCCAAATCCTGTGCCAAGAATTGCTACACCAATTTTATTTTGATTTGTGGGGATTTCGGAAGGCATAAATTAATATAGGACTACTATTTGATTATTGTTGGCGTAGCCTGCGCTTGGCGCTGACAAACACGTAGTGGCGTGGCAAGGCTAAAATGTTGCATTATATTTCTCTTGTGGAACAGGCATCTTGCCTGTTCTGGGCGGGCTAGAAGCCCACCCCACAATATTTATGCTTATGCACTATTTTAAGCTTGTCAATCCACTACTGGCGTGGCAAGGCTAAAATGTTGTAATAGATTTTTGAGAAATTTGAGATAAATCAATGTTTTCAGTCTTCTTCAGAATTTGAGAATTTCTCGATCATAGTTTTCGGGAAGGGGTTCTACTTCCCAGACTATACCTTCTCCTGGTTCTAAGGCAACTTCTATATACAGTTTTTCGACTGCGGTGGGGGCTATATCTTCATTGTTGGGAAATGGTTGTAAGTCTTCGGTGAGGAGTCTGAGTTTAAAACCGCCGGGAATCGCTGCGCCTATGGTGGCGTTACGTAATTCAAAGCGCCAATGTCGGGTGTTTGGTTGTCCTTGGGGTGTAATTAGCAGTTCGTATAATTGACCCGCGATCGCCAGTTGCCGTGATAAACTGACTTCTGGTTGTCTTTCTTCTACACTTCGCGCCCCGGCTGCACTCAATTGCAGATTTAATTTTCCCCAGCCTGTTGCTGCGGCGATTTGAGTCACACCACTTTGTAACCATTGCACAACTGACCGTTGTTCTGGTAGTCCTAAACGTTGTTCATATAAACGTTGTCGCCAACCTCCATGTCCAATTAGTCCTCCCCACAATGGAAAAGGTACGGCTAAACGAGGGGTAATGATTTCAGGATTTCCCAGGCGGGTAATTAAATTTTCGGCTTGTGTTTGTGGTAGAGTTGGTATATCTACAGTGGAAACCCGTTTGGCTTCATCTGCACAAAATTCTTGCGCCACATTTAATATATTTATATCAGTAATTATATCAGCTTCATTCAAGGCATAAGTGCGATCGCCTGGGTAATAATTACCTTTAGTTTTCAGTTGTGCATGGGTACAATAACCCCAAACTCTGACATAGCCTTCATCCGGTTCTACTTGCACTGCTAAATAATAATCCCCCACCCAGCTTGGTAAATCCACCCATTCTTGCGGTACACGCAATTCACTACTATCAATATTTTCACTGGGAACTAAAATAAATCTAGTTGCGTCCACAGTAATAGCCGTACCATTGACTAATTCCCAAAAACTGGGTAAAGCCGCAGCATCAGGCCATACTTTGGCTTGGGGTGTAAAATCTTCTTGTAACCAAGGTAAGACAGCGCCCAGACAAAGTTCGTTGAGATAGGCTTGATAACTTGTAGAATCAGCGAAAGATTGACTGTGAAGTTCAACTTGATGTTTGACAGTGGTGGGAATTTCCAAAATCAGGTCTGTTGAAGCAAAACTTAAAATGGGGGTATTTGTAGTCATGGGGTTTTCTCCGGAGAATCTTCGGCTTTTTTTGAGTCCATTAGGGAAATCTTCTCTTCCCCGGTACAACAGACGTGACCATCTGTTTTAACATAAGTTATTCAGGAGACACATTGTAGTAATTGTGTAACCATTCCTCAATCACAGCACTCATACTAGTCAGTAGGTCTGTTGTTACAGAAATATGCAAAATATCTTGACTCCAATTAGCCAAAGACCGCAACAATTTTTCTTTGGCTTTTGTCAGTCGTCGTGAAACTGTATATTGCTTAATTTCTAGTTGTTTGGCAATTGCGTCTTGATTTAGCTGTTCATTATAGTATAGTCGCAGGATCTCTTGGACTTGCGGTTCCAGTTGAGCGATCGCATCGGCTAAAACTTGATTAATCTCCTCTTGCTGAGAGGTACGGGTTTGGGCTTCTTCTTGGGCGACAATTTCATGGATTAAAGATTCTCGGTTTGACCCTGGTAGATTATCAACTAATTCCCCGGAATTATCACCACCTTTGGATATATTCAGCGAATCCGGTTGGGGATAAAGATATTTGCGGACAGCTTTAGCTACAATTAATAACCACTTTTCTAACGTTTGGGGATTGACATTTTGATTACTTTGTGAGTTGTATTGTGTGGCGATCGCTTGCCAAATTTCCGCATCAGGTCGAGACAGTTGGCGAGATTTAGCAGCCTTCGTAGGGACATAGAGAGTTTTAAAACATTGCCAAGCCAGAATATAAGCGTTAATCGTCTCTGAAGACAAGCCAGCATTTTGCAGCGACTCAAACACACGTTTTTGGGAAATTTTTCGCAATAAGCCCCAATCTGTACAGATATCGACTTCACGAAGTTGGCGCAAAGTTTCGCGGATACCACTCGCAAACACAATACTGGCGTAGTTTTTCAAGGTACTGCTGTGATCAGGATTATAACCTTGGAGAGCTTTATCCACTTGCGCGATCGCAATTTGAAAGCAATCTGAAAGCTTGTACTGAGTACTGACAAAGTTAGCGGCTGTTTTTTGAGAAGTCCAATAACAAGCTTCTTGTAAGTAAGCCGTGAGATGTTGCTGTGCCAAAAATTTAGTTTCAGGAACTTGCCAAAACTTATACCAATACAATACCCAAAAATGTTCGTTTTTCTCTTTTGGTATTTGTTGAAGACAACTTTGGATGCTGCGACGCAATCGGGAATCCGTCGCCCAATGACCAAAACGATCTCCGTCAAACTGCACGAAAGTTGAAAAAATTTCAATGCTGCTGTGTCGAGGTTGCATAAAAAATAGTAGACGAACCTAAAGGAAAAGTGAGGGCGTTAAAATTCGCCTGCACAAACTTTACTACACAAGATGAGTCTCCTGTTTCGCCTTGCACTCAAAAGATTACAAATCTTTGATGCAATGGTTAATAAATCAAAAAATAGTTTCTAAAATTGTGGAGAAAAAATGATGTTAGGAAATTTAAAAAGAGCGAAATTTATAGTTTTAGCCATTTTGGTGAGTTTTTTAGTTAGTGTTAGCGCTTTTGCCCAAATTCCCCAGATCCGCCAAACACCTCCACTAATACAATCACAAATCACGACCATACAGTTAAGAAATGCAACAACCAGATTAAATCAGCTAGAAACTGCATTGAACCAAGTAGAAACTAGAAAGGTAGTCACTCTCGCAGATACCGAAGCAGTGGAAAAAACAGCATTCGCTTATGCAGAAGCCATAAAAGCGGGTTTAGATAATGCCTTAAAAGAAGCTGAGACTTTAGCTAAAACTGAAGGTAAACAAGGCAGTATTAATGATTTAGTGACATTTGAAAAAGCCGAGAAAGCGAATCAGCCCCGGTTAGAAAAAATTGGAGCCAGGGCAAACACTATTGAAAGACAAATCAAAGTAGGAACTATCAAACTTGATCGGTCTATTATCCAAAATTTATCAGTTCCAGAACGCCGTGAATTATTAGACTCCCTAGAACCACCAGCCAAACAGATTTATTTGCGAGAACAACCAGCATTATTCAAACCTGCGCTGGAATTACAAATCAATAACCCTAATTTACAAACCCCTCGAATTAACCCCAATTTACAAACCCCTCAAATTAACCCTACTCTGGAAGCACCTCGAAACAATCTTAAATTCCTCGAAGATAAATTTGATCAATTCCAAAGCTTTGTACCCGGAAACCTAGAGAATACATTAGCTAACTATCATGTTGGTATGGCAGTTTCTGGGATGATGGAAAGTATCAGCAATATGTTGATACCTCCAGCTTATGCAGCCGCAGCAATCCCCTGTATTGGTCACGCCATTGCCGGCAACTGGAGTGGTTTGGCAGCTTGTGTAGTGAAGGCAGGTTCACAAGCCACAAGCATATACAATGAATTTGTCAGATGTTGGAATAACGCCAGACATCCTTTCCGTTGGCTCAAAAGAACCGCTTGTGTAACAAGATTAATAATTAGGATTGCGTAGATTTTAGTTTCACCCAACCAGAATCCCGGTATATCTCAGACACCGGGATTTTAACAACTCCGCGTACCTTCGCGCTTACCTCCGCGCCCCTTTGCGTTAAAAATTAAATTTGCA
>PWQB01000241.1 GCA_003556955.1 Nostocaceae cyanobacterium CSSed10_463m | reverse complement strand
TCTAATAATATTATGATCTCATCAGAAAATAACAAAACATCCACCGATAAAAGCCTTGAGGCAATGCGGCATTTTTCCGAACAGTACGCCAAACGGACTGGAACCTACTTCTGTTCGGAACCTTCTGTAACCGCAGTAGTGATTGAAGGACTAGCAAAACATAAAGACGATTTAGGTGCGCCTTTGTGTCCCTGTCGTCACTACGAAGACAAAGAAGCTGAAGTCAATGCCACATATTGGAACTGTCCCTGTGTACCCATGAGAGAACGCAAAGAATGCCACTGTATGCTGTTTCTCACCCCAGATAACGAGTTTGCAGGAGACAAACAAGATATTAGCTTAGAAACCATCAAAGAAGTCCGAGATAGCATGGGATGAGCGAAGTTATCCCCCAAGAGTTTTGGCAAGGGGTAGAACAGTTTAACTCTGGACAGTTCTACGCCTGTCATGACACTTTAGAGGCTTTGTGGATAGAAGCCAGCGAACCAGAAAAAAGCTTTTATCAAGGCATTCTCCAAATTGCTGTAGCCCAGTATCATTTGGGGAATGGTAACTGGCGAGGTGCAGTAATTTTACTAGGAGAAGGTAGCAATCGCCTGCGGCGCTACCCATCTGTTTACAGCAGCATTGATGTAGACGAGTTATTGAGTCAGAGTGCAGCATTGTTGTCAGTATTACAGCAAATAGGGGCAGAAAAGTTTATTGCTGGTGACTGGGATAAGAGTCAAACTTTGCCTTCCCCCAAAATTATGCTAATTAACGATTCAGGACTGCTATAAATGTGGATATTGGCGAAACCTTGAGGCTTGATAAAGCGTCCATCTTCCAAGTGATTATCCCAAGTTATTCCACAATGTAGATTTTATAGCTGGAAAAAAAAACTGAGATAGTTACTATACAAGCTAATATCCTAAATTCGTAATTACAATATGATGTCCTTTTATCAATTACCAGGATCACAAATGCGTCGGATGGGATTAGCCTTGATGCTACCTGCTGCACTCTTGGGTACTTTTACATTTCCTAGTCAAGTACAAACTGCTACTGCACAAGCATCTAGGCAAAGTAGCCCCCTCACCATCAGCGCTGATGTGCAAGAATTTAACGCCAATACTCAAGTAGCAACTGCTCGCGGTAACGTACAGATGTTGTATCCGGCTCGCCAGATTAAAGCAACAGCCGCTCAAGCCCAATTTTTCAGCCGGGAACGCCGCATTGATTTGAGTGGCAACGTCTATATTTTACAAGAGGGAGTCAATAGTATTCGTGCGGAGAAAGTGACTTATTTGATCGACGAAGGGCGTTTTGTGGCTTTACCTCAATCCAACCGTCAAGTAGAGTCCACCTATATGATCAATGATGCTGAAATTGGTAGACAATCTAATTAGCATCAATCCCCTACGCGGAGTCCTGAGTCTTTAGTCCTGAGTTTTTACACTATGATTAATGACTACTTCATCAAGTATCAACACAGGCGCGAATCGTGAAAATTGTTTTAGAGAATATTCACAAATCTTACGGTAAACGAAATATCGTCAATCGCGTCAACCTTTCCATTTCTCAGGGTGAAGTCGTTGGGTTACTAGGCCCTAATGGTGCTGGTAAAACGACGACTTTTTACATTGCTACAGGTTTAGAAAAACCCAATCAGGGTAAAGTCTGGCTTGATAGTCTGGAGATCACTGGAATGCCGATGCACAAAAGAGCGCAGTTAGGAATTGGCTATTTAGCTCAAGAACCCAGTGTTTTCCGCCAACTTTCAGTCAAGGATAATATTCTCTTGGTGCTAGAGCAAACTAATGTACCACGATGGGAGTGGTCAAGACGAATGCACACTTTACTAGAGGAATTTCGCTTGGAGAAAGTAGCCAATAGCAAAGGAATTCAACTTTCTGGGGGGGAAAGACGGAGGACAGAATTAGCTAGGGCTTTAGCTGCGGGAAGAGAAGGGCCAAAATTTTTATTTTTGGATGAACCATTTGCCGGAGTTGATCCTATTGCAGTTTCTGAGATTCAGCACATTGTCGCACAACTAAGCGATCGCGGCATGGGTATCTTAATTACAGATCACAATGTCCGCGAAACCTTAGCCATTACAGACCGCGCCTATATTATGCGTGAGGGACAAATTCTGGCTTTTGGTAGTCCTGAAGAACTCTATACCAATCCTCTAGTAAGGCAATACTATTTGGGAGATAATTTTCAAGCTTAAATTAGTAATTAATATTTTAATTGTTTAATTTTTGATTAAAACTTAATTAACGAAAATCATCACATTTTGTCATTGAATAAAGTAGGAGAATAACAGAGGAACTACAAATAAATCTCGAATTTATGATAATTATCAAACAAATACTTGTGTTGGCTATGCCTAATACAGCTTGGCGTAAATAAAAACACAATTTTAAATAAATCAAAAGCCTCTTTTATAAGCCTTTTGACTTTTGATTTTTGACTTTTGACTTCCGCGTAGCGGTACTAGGGTGTCCATACATAATTTTGATAGTTCCCTATGATTTCCAAGCAACTCAAGTCTTTTTTCACCCTCAATTCGCTGTTACCTTTTACACTCATGGATCGCTACCTGACTAAAGAATTGGTAGGACCATTTTTATTCGGTGTGGGAGCTTTTTCATCACTGGGTGTCACCATTGATGCTGTGTTTGAGCTAGTGAGGCGAATTGTTGAATCGGGATTACCAATTAACATTGCAATTCAAGTTTTTTTGTTAAAATTTCCCAATTTTATTGTTTTAGCCTTTCCCATGTCTACGCTGCTGGCTACTTTGATGACTTATAGTCGTCTTTCGAGCGAGAGCGAATTAATTGCTATGCGTGGCTGTGGGGTAAGTGTCTATCGCATGGTGCTAACGGCTGTGATGTTGAGTCTGCTGGTTACAGGTTTAACATTCGTATTTAATGAACAAATAGCACCAGCCGCCAATTACCAAGCAACTATTACCCTGGAAAAAGCCCTCAAATCAGACAGACCTACTTTTCAGCAGTCAAATATCTTTTATCCCGAATATCGAGATGTTCAACAGCCAGATGGGAGCAGAAATAGGATACTGGCACGTCTATTTTATGCTGACCAATTTGATGGTAAGCAGATGAAAGGATTAACAATTATAGACCGCACCACAGAAGGTTTAAATCAAATTGTGGTATCAGAATCTGCCCAGTGGAATGCTTCTGATAATGTTTGGGATTTTTACAACGGTACGGTATATTTAGTGGCTCCTGATAGCTCCTACCGTAACATTTTACGGTTTGAACACCAACAATTACGACTGCCTCGCACACCATTAAACTTAGCCGAAAGAAGCCGAGACTATGGCGAAATGAATATTGCTGAGTCTTTAGAACAGTTAGAAATAGAACGTATTGGTGGAGATCAGCAAAAAATCCGTAAACTACAAGTACGTATCCAACAAAAGTTTTCTTTGCCATTTGTCTGTGTAGTCTTTGGTTTGGTAGGTGCGTCGATGGGAAGCAGACCCCAGCGTAGTGGAAAAGGTACAAGTTTTGGTATAAGTGTCATCGTAATTTTTACTTATTATTTAATTTTCTTTATTAGTGGTGCGATGGGACAAGCTGGTATTTTCTCACCTTTTATGGGAGCTTGGCTACCTAATTTCCTATTTTTAGGCATCGGTATATTCTTATTGATGCGGGTAGCTGAACGTTGAGGAAGTTGGGGTGATGCGAAAGATAATCACTAACATCAGTAATTACAGCCGAAAAATGCCGATAATATCAGATAAAGTGTCAATTTATCTATACTTCATCTAAATGAAAACTCGTGTAAGTTCCGACTTTCGTCCTTTACACTAAAAGAAGTATCAATATAGAGTATAGAAGGAAGTTGGCGGGTGTCAATTTTTACGAGTGGAATTAACTGTTAGGACTTACGCACTCGCTACGAAAATCAAGGCTTTGAGATTGCTTCCCTACGGTCGCAATGACGAAAATACATTAGGGTTACGTAAGTCCTGACTGTATTAGTTTTACAGTGATTCTTGTAACTTTTCGTGAATTTTGGTCCCTTATATATAGATAATTATGTCAAATCGTCGTTACCCCCCCGCTTATTTGCGTTATCTCAAAGCCAGGTTATTGATTTTACTCAAACCTAGTATTTGGGGAACAGCAATTTTTTTATCTGTAATTGGGTTGGTGATTCGGGAATATTGGTATAACCCCAATATGTTTACTTACCAGCAAAACGAAGAAGTTACTGCTCTCCAGCCTGGTAATTCTTCTCTTTCGCCAGAAGAAAGAGCCATTGCCGCAGATATTGACAATTCACCAGTTTTGTTTAACGATTTGGCACAGGGAGATATACCGATAATAGCTAGTATTCCGCCGGAAACACTTCTAGCCAATAATCAAGACAACTTACTCCCGGAAGCTAATAAACAACAGTCTACTAACAGTGCAGCATCAGTCCTGGTAATAAACACTTTTAATTCTTCTGCGTCTCCAGAGAAGAATCGCTTTGTTTCAGAAGCTGAAGATTTATTGCAATCGGGGGGTTTTAATAGTAATAATAATCAATTTTTAGGTGTTAACTATTTAGCCGCATCATTTCCCACAACAGGAACACCAACAATATCTTCTATGTCGGGTATTGGCGTTAATCAAACCGACAATAGTGAAAATTCTGACCCCATGAGTTTCTCGCAAACACCATTTAACCCATCAAGTAACCAATCTGCGTCTGCTGTCAATGGTGAGACTGCAAATCAAATCAATTTTTTCGGACAAACTTCTTCTACTGGAGTCACGCAGATGCCGAATTACAACAGTTTACCTGAGACTGGGTTAAATGGGACAACTGGTATACAACCCAGCGTAGGATTACCAAATAATCTACAGCCAAACTCCTTCAATAATATCAATAACATCCAGGAATTACCTCGCCCAGTCCAGCCTAACACTTTGACATCCCCTGTCACCTCCGGTATCCAAACTGGTGTCCAAACTAATATGACACCTAACTCGATGCAGCCGCCGATGTCAAATAATGTTGCACCCATATCACCAGTAGTAGCTGATAGAAATGGTAATTTAATTTGGCGATCGCCTAGTCAACAAATGCAGTCTAATTCCTCAGATGCTTCTCAGACACCAGCACAGGATACAGGGAGAGTTCAAAATAATAATTTGAGAAACTTGAGAAATTTGGGATTTTAAGCTTTTAGCTGTTCCTCAGAAACCCAAGTACCGTGAAAGCCATAAGGTACTCTTTGGGGAATTAGTACCCGTGCTACAGGTTCAGAGGTGACATCTTGGGCGTTTACCACCACAAATTCAGAAGTTTCTGTACTTTGATCATAAACAAAAGTCATTAACCAACCATCGTCTTCAGATGTAGCATTAACACTGGGGGCAAACACAGCTTCACCACCATAACGTCCTTGTCCAAATTCATGGGTTTGGGATTTGTGATTAATCAGGTCGTACTTGATTAAACCGTCAAATAATGGTAATGAACCTTTGCCCATCTTTCCCAGATAACCGTATTGTGTTGGTTGTCCCACGAGGTTTTCGTTAATACGGGGAAATTCCGCCGCTACATCGTCTAGCATTTCTTCCTGCACTTTCCCTGTACTCAGGTTAAATCGCCAACGATACAGTCGAGGAATATCTGCATCTGCATCGGTTTGGGAATCATCAATTTTCAAAACTGTGGTGGAACTCATGCGACAGGCAATTAGGACTACCTCATCTGCTGCTTCGTAAGCATTAAGGGTATGAAAAACGTAGCAAGAAGAACTTTCAAACCAGCGAATATTACTGTTGTCGCCATGACGTGGGATAATGCCAAAACGACTGGGACGATGCCTCTCAAACATCAACGGCGGTTCTCCCTGTTGCGCTCTTTCGGGGCTGAATGTCAGGGGCAAATCCATAAATATTGTATAGTTTTCTGTGATGGCAAAATCATGCATCATCACTCCCATTGGTAGGTCAATAGGCACTGTCCGCACTATTTCACCTGCGGCTGAAACTATGCTGTATTGCAGGTATGGTGGGGCAAATGAGTAACCAAAGAATCTCATTTCACCGCTCTTGGGGTCTACCTTGGGATGAGCTGTAAAGGCAGACATTAACTGACCATTGTAAGTATATTCACCAATTGTTTGTAAATTAGGAAGCTCGATGGCGTGAGGCGCACCCCCTTCATTTAGTGCCAACATCTGACCAGCGTGCCAAACTAGGGCTGTATTGGCGGTATTTTTGTATCCACCATGAGGATTATCCATTTGTGGCGGTTCCAATAATCCAGACCAGATAGCTTTACCTGCTTCCTGTTCTATTTTCCATCCTCTGGTTCGTACATAGCGATTGCAATAAGTGGCTTGTCCGTTGCTAATTCTGACACCATGTAACATTCCATCCCCATCAAACCAGTGATAATTACCAATGGGTGACCATTGCGGATTGGGACCATTACGGACAAACATCCCTGATAGGTTGGTGGGTAACTCACCTATGACTTTGAGAGTATCTGTGGTAATTTCTTCCCGTACTGGCGCAAAATTGTGGTTGAGATATGGATTATTTACTGTGGTTGTCATTATCTTGATTGTTTGAGCAAGTACTTCAACCATATTAGCGAACTCAAAAAAGATAGTAGAGACGTTCCGCCGGAACGTCTCTAGGATTATTTTCAGGGCTTGTCTACTTTAAGAATTGTAGTTTTTAGACAAGATGGTGAGATTGCTTCCTTACGTCGCAATGACAACAACTCCACTTTTCATCATGGACAACATGGTGAGATTGCTTCCTTACGTCGTAATGACAACAACTCCACTTTTGATGATGGACAAGGTTTAGGATTATTTTCGGTGCGGAACGTCTCTAGGATTATTTTCTCCCCTTACCAAATTGAAAAATTGAAAAAATTTAGTAGCAAATTATATTCACCGATAGCGTGGCGTTAGCCATAAGATTTTCAATAGATTAAACTTAAATTAGGGTAGTTCCTCACCATGCCAGGGTTAAATTATGTTTGTTGCATATCTGAGACAAGAATCAACTGATCTGATCTGTAATATATGACGGTGGAGTTAAAGGTGACTAGTATTGATAATAACATCTTCTATTTTTCAGAAGAAGCATCTATCCCCCAGGCTCCTCCTGAATTTAAATCAGGTTTTGTCGGCATTATTGGTCGCCCAAATGTCGGTAAATCTACTTTAATGAATCAATTAGTCGGGCAAAAAATTGCAATTACATCTTCTGTAGCACAAACTACACGCAATCGTTTGCGAGGAATTTTAACCACGCCAGAGGCGCAGTTAATTTTCGTAGATACACCAGGAATTCATAAACCTCATCATCAATTGGGAGAAGTGCTGGTCAGAAATGCTAAAAATGCTATTGATGCAGTAGATGTAATTTTGTTTGTGGTAGATGGTTCAGTAGCTTGTGGTTCAGGCGATCGCTTTATTGTCGATTTACTGACTCGTACTGAAACCCCCGTAATTTTGGGTTTAAATAAAATTGACCAACAACCTGCAAATTTTCAGCCAATTGATGATAGTTACCGAGCTGTAGCTGAAGCCCAAAAATGGCCTTTAGTCAAATTTTCCGCCCAGACAAGTGCAGGATTACCAGAACTGCAAGAATTATTAATCGCAGATTTAGAAACTGGGCCATTTTATTATCCCCCCGATTTGGTAACCGACCAACCGGAACGTTTTATCATGGGGGAATTAATTCGTGAACAAATTTTATTGTTAACACGCGAAGAAGTTCCTCACTCAGTGGCGATCGCCATTGATAGAGTTGATGAAGCACCCACTATTACCCGTATACTTGCAACCATACACGTAGAAAGAGATTCCCAAAAAGGTATTCTCATTGGTAAAGGTGGCTCAATGCTCAAAGCCATCGGTAGCGAAGCCCGCGAACAAATCCAAAAGCTAATTGCTGGTAAAGTTTACCTAGAATTGTTCGTAAAAGTGCAACCAAAATGGCGACAATCGCGCATGACTTTAGCAGAGTTAGGCTACCGAGTCGAAGAGTAAATAGTCATTAGTCATTAGTCATTGGTCATTGGTCATTAGCGCTCTTTTATTACTCTAAAAAAAAAGAAAACATTCGTAGGTTGGGTAGAACAAAGTGAAACCCAACACCAAGAAGCCCTGTTTTTGTCGGTTTTCCCAAAGCCTCAACCCAACCTACGCCTGATAACTGATAACTGATAACTGATCACTGATCACTGATTAATTCCAAGTTTGCACAACCCGACCCTTAATTTCTTGTCCTAGCCAAGGTGTATTACTAGAAAGAGTGTAAAGATTTTTATTTTCCACCTTCCATATCTGCTGAGGATTAAATAAAGTAAGTTCTGCTGGTTGATGAGGAATAATTGCACTGGGTTGCTGTTGCAAACAGATTGCTGGCCTGGTGCTTAAAGCTTGCCATAATTCTAAAGCTGTAAATTTGCCAGTTTCTACTAAATTCTGCCATAGCAGTGGTAATGCTAACTCAAAACCAATGGCTCCCGGAGGCGATTCTGCAAAGGCTTGAACTTTTTCCTCATAAGTATAAGCTGCATGATCAATTGCGATCGCATCTATCACACCTGCTCTTACCCCTGCACGCAAAGCCTCAACATCACTGGTATTACCTAAAGATGGTTCTAAATGCAAGCTGGTATTATAACTCTTAATTGCTTTTGTGTCAAGTAACAAATGCATCCAAGTAGTGCTGGCGGTGATGGGTAAACCAGCAGCCTTAGCTGAGGCGATAAGTTCTACACTGCGAGCTGTAGAGACGCGCATGATATGGACTGGCGTACCCACTGTTGCTACTAATTCTAACAAAGAAGCGATCGCACTGGTTTCGGCACTGGCTGGGATGGGCGGTAAACCCAAACGCAGGGCTTCTGTGCCTTCGCGGATGACTCCATTGGCTGATAATAGGCGATCGCATGGCCAAAATGCTACAGGTTTCCCAAAAGGTT
>PWQB01000252.1 GCA_003556955.1 Nostocaceae cyanobacterium CSSed10_463m | reverse complement strand
TAAAAACATTAAATTAGGTAGGTTGGGTTGACGCTTGTTACCCAACATTTACGGGCTTTTGTTGGGTTGCGCTGTCGCTTAATCCCTACTACAAAAACTCTTAACCGAACAGTATTGAAAATCTATTCCCTGTTCCCTTTCGAGTGACCTGCTTTTATGCCTCACTCATCACAGAAGAATCAGAAGCCAAAGTTAATGTGTTATGTCAGATAACTCAAGAATTCATGTTGAATGTAGGTAAAAATGTAGTAACAACATCAACCGATTGCTCGATATTATTGATACTGTCTCCTAATGAAATTATGTTAGCGATTTGCAAATTATTTAGAAAAATTATCTGAATTATAGGAGTAATTTGTATGTTTACATCTCCTGGCTCTGGGGGATTGGGGATATTATTTATCGCAAATGAGTTTCGGCGACCGCCAATAACATCTACAGATGCAACGGTTTCTAAAATGCTTAGATCAGTAATATTCATGAGGATGCCCCTTGGTGAAACTTAGTTTTTTGCAGTAATGTAGTCAACACTTAGTTGTGTTTAACTGAATAATATTATATCTTACAAACCTAAAAAAAATAATATTTTTTTGAGCTATTTTTGGCTAATTTATGTGTGAAATAAATCAATATTTTTTATATATAAAGATACCGCTAAAATGCTGTAACAACATTTTAGCGGTATGATTACTGCCTTATTAAATCATTAAGCATCTTAATGTCATTAATCAAATAATCTAGGCAGATATTAAGTTGAAATTTAGAGAAAAACTAACTACTAAATAGTATTAGTCGTTCTCGAATTCAATTTCACTGAAATTTTCTTGTTCGATAACTTGGAAAATTTCATTAATACTGAAAGCGCCTGAGAAGATGAAGGCTGTTTGTTCAGCTTCATTGGACTGTACAACATCTGCAAACCCTTGAAGTAACTGTCCTCCACGATCAACAATTACGTCGCCTGCACGTTTGCCTTTTTTGTCATTCTTTCTGTTCTTAGCTCTGGAACCATAACCACCAAGAACATTACCAGCTTCAACAGTTTCTAAAACGTTTAAATCAGAAATAATCATTGAGTTTCTCCTGGGAATTTTAGGTTTCTTCTAGCCGCTTTATTTCGTTTGGCTATGTTCCTAATATAGTTTATTCTCCAAGAAAGTCAATAGGTTTTTTTGATTATTTTTTAGGCATAGATTAATCTATTTCTTTAGATATATAGGATTTAAAATCCTAATATTTAAATGAATATTTTCATGCAAATTTGAGGTAAAAAACTATTTTTTACCTCAAATGAATTTACTATTTATCATCTAATTCTAGCCAAATTAATTGGTACAATGGCTGCTCACAGAGTATTCGGGCAATCAAAGAATTTACACTTTAATAAGTTATTGAATGCCAAGTATAATTTAACTTTGATTAACCAATTCTTTCTCTGGCTGTAAGATATCTGAATCTAGCTGAGTCACAATTTCTGTAGACTTAATTTGTTTGTCTAACCACTCAGAAAATAACTCTGTGATAATTTTTTGGCGTAATTGTTCATCTAATTGGGGTTGAAAAATCTCTTCTACCCAGATTAAATGTACTTTTTTGAGAATTTGAATTGGCTTAAGAATCTGTGGAGGTGTTGCAGCAAACACTGGTGCAGCAATCTCTGGGCGAAATTCTTTGCGGTGTCGCCGTCCTTGATATCCATAATGACATTTAAGCTCTGGATCTTGAATATATAGACGTGCAATTTCAGGAAATGTGGTTTCCCCTTCTTCCACTGCATAAAAAAGTTCTAAAGCCAAGTCTCGATCATCAAAAATGACTTCATAAGTGATGGCTGTGACATAATCTACTTGATGTTGATAAAAGAACTTTTCAACTTGAGGCGCAAATAGATGATCGGCTAACTTCTGAGTCAAAACTTGGTTGCGTACTAATTCGTCAAAATCATCCACAGAAAGATGGTGTTTTTCTAACCATGCCAATGTATCTTGAGCCTTGACCAGTTTCTTGGCTAGGCGTAGGTTATCTCCTTCTGCCTGAATTTCTTCTGGGGTAACTATGATTCCGGCTTGTTCAGCAGCATTTTGAATAATTTTTTGTGATGCGATCGCCTCCACCAAACCAGGAACCTGAGAAGATAGTTTGAGGCTACGAATAATATCTGAAGTAGAAATATTCAGCATTTGAGACATAACACAATTACCCTGATAAACTTGCTCTTGTCTGATTCGTCTAAATGACTAAAGCTCTAAACCACCCTTTTGCAGTCTCTTAAACGGATCTAAAATAAAGTCAATAACTCTGCGCTGACGCACTATCACCTCAGCATTGGCTGTTTGACCTGGGGTTAAAGCAATACGCTGATCGCCATTTTGGATATACCTTTGTTCTATGGCGATTTCTAACTCAAAACTTTCTAGGTTTCCTTGGGGTGTTTGGGTAACCTGGGAATCTGGTGCAATCCAAGTTACTTCTCCTTCCACAATGCCAAATTCCTGGAAGGGATAAGCATCAAACTTGATTTTCACCGGCATTCCTACCTGTAAAAAGCCGCTATCTTGAATCGGCATTTGCGCCCTAAGCATAATTTCGGTATCTTTGGGTGCAATGTGGGCGATTCTCTGACCTGGTTGTACTACGTCTCCGGCTTGAGTTACGGGTAACTCAAAAATTATGCCATCAATAGGCGATCGCACTACACGCTGTTCCATCTGTAGTTTTATCGATGCAATTTGGCTCCTAGTTTGCCTAATTTCAGATTCTAATGCAGTTATTTGCCTTTGTATGTCTTTGAGTTGTTCCTGTTGTCGGAGAACTGCCAATTTACCCACTTGTCGTAAACTTTGATAGCTATTTTCTTCTCCTTCTAGTTGCAGACGTGCTTGTTTGATATCAGACTCTAGCTGATTCATGATCGATTCATAGCGGTTCATCTCTTCATCCAAGCGTAATTGTGCTTGTTTGACATCAAATTGCGCTCTGGTGTAAATGCGTCGGCTTTCTTGTTCTTCTTTTTTGAGTTGGTCAACTTGATTTGCAGAAACTGCACCCTCATCTACAAGTTGGGTAAAACGTTCCACCTGTCGAGAATCTATACTTAAACGAGCTTCAGCTGAACTTTGATCATTTTCAGCAATCCGAATCTGCTGTTGTACCTGATTGAGTAATGCTTGTCTTTCTAGCTTTTGCAGATTATAAGTACTCTGTCTAAGATTCAGATTTTGTTGTGCTTGATGTACTTGAGCAATCTTTTCTAAAGCTTGAGATTGGTGTTGTTGTTCCTGAACATTCAGTGTTAACTGGAGTTGATTTTTCAGGACATTTAACTGTGTTTGTTGGTTAATTAATCCAGAAAGCCTAGCCTCAACTTGTTGGAGTTCCGTCTGCAAAATCTCAGAATCAAGTTCTAGTAAAATCTGTCCAGATGTTACCGTATCACCTGCCCTGACTTGAACCGCTTTGACACTCCCTCCGGCTGGAGAATCCAATTTTCGGGTTGCACCTTGAGGTTCTATACGTCCTCTAGCACTGCCGGTTTCATCTACCTTCGAGAGTGTTGCCCAAGGTAAGCCAACTACCGCCAAACCTACCAGCACATACAATACACTACGAGTCCAGAGCCTGGGTAAAGCATCTAGTAGCTCTTCTGTACCGTAATATAAATCCCGGTTATTAGACGGTGTAATTGGCTCATTTAACCCGGTACTTTGATCATCAGGATTAACATAAATTTTAGATTCAACTTGTTCATCTTTTAGAAGTACAGATGAAGAATTAGGAGAAGTATAAGGCATAAGTTTTATTAGAGAATGGGAAATATTTGCGTTAGCACAGCATACGCAGCGATTAATTTAGATTTCAGTCAAATCCCACATCTAAAATCTAAACTTGATTTATATTATGTCCAGTTAAGCGGACATGATATTAAACTGCTTGAGTAATTTGTTGTTGGTTGAGATAGTAGTAATGTCCTCTTTTGGCAATTAATTCCTCATGAGTGCCACTTTCCACTAAGATGCCGCGATCTAATACTAAAATTAAATCTGCATGGCGGACAGTAGATAGGCGATGGGCAATAATTACACTGGTACGACCTTGAAGTATAGTTTTGAGATTGTTTTGAATAATGCGCTCTGATTCCGAATCTAGGTGACTAGTGGCTTCATCAAACAGTAATAATTGAGGATTACCAAGTAAAGCTCTAGCAATGGCTAGACGTTGGCGTTGTCCACCAGAAAGCATTCCGCCACTTTCACCAATTTGGGATTCGTAACCCATTGGTAGTTGTTGAATAAATTCATCTGCACCTGCTAATTGTGCGGCTTCGATAATTTCTTCTAAAGTAGCTTCTGGATGAGCGATGCAGATATTTTCGCGGATGGTACTACCAAATAGAAAGGTATCTTGATCGACTACACCGACTTGCGATCGCAGGGATTGCAACGCAATATTATTAATATCACAACCGTCAATTAGTACCTTTCCATCTGTGGGTGGATATAAACCCAAAATTAATTTGCTCAATGTAGTTTTTCCTGAACCACTGCGTCCTACCACTGCTACCATTTGCTCAGGCTGAATTTCAAAGCTGATGTTTTCTAGAACATTAGTCTGAGTTTCGGGATGATAGCGGAAAGTGACATTCTCAAAACAGATATGGCCACGCAGTCTAGCTAGAGCCTTGCGGGGTTTATTTTGCAAATCTTCTTCTGGTTCTGCCTCTAAAACATCATTAATCCGTTCTGTAGAAATAATAATTTCCTGTAATCCATTCCACAGCATTGATAACCGTTGAAAAGGACTCAAAACGTTACCCACCAACATATTGAAAGCGACTAATTGCCCAATAGTGAGTTCCCCTTGAATTACTTGCCATGCACCAAACCACATCAATGAAGCATTCACAAAAGTGTTAATAACACCACTAATAATTTGCAAGCGATTACCAATCACTTGAGCATTAAAGCTTTTTTTGACCAAATTATGCAGCAGTTCCTCCCAACGCCAGCGTACTGTCTGCTCAATGGCTAATGAACGAACTGTGCGAATACCTGTCAGAGATTCTATGAGATAACTGTTTTCCTTAGCTCCAGCATTAAAAACTTCTCTGGAAATGCGACGCAAAATACTTGTGCTAGCCAGTGCCAGAATAAAAAATGGTGGGACTGTCACTAGTACGAATAAGGTCATGCGCCAGCTATACCAAAACATCATACCCAGATAGATCACCAAGGTCAGCATATCCAGGATGATTGAGAGAGTTTCACCAGTGAGGAAGCGCTGAATTTTTTGGTTTTCTTGAATCCGAGAAATAATATCTCCGACATAACGCGACTCAAAATAACCCAGGGGTAAGCGGAGGGTATGTTTAATAAAACCCACAAGTAGGGAGATACTAACGCGATTGGCTGTGTGATCTAGTAGATATTGCCGGACTCCATTCATGGCAATACCGAACAAACCAAAAACGATCATCCCCACACCAACGGCGTTTAAGGTGGGAATACTGCGTTGTACCAGGACTCGATCTAGTAATAACTGGGTGAATACTGGCGTTACCAGTCCAAATATTTGAATCAGTATACTGGCAATTAATATTTCTAGCAGTACCGAATAGTGAGGTTTGATTAACTCAAAGAACTTCCAGAACTTGACACTCTCATTCTTGGTCTGTTTGAGTAGCTCTGTGGGTTGGAGTAATAAAGCATAACCAGTCCAACCTTGATTAAATTGACTCCTAGTGAGGCTACGTTGACCAAGAGCGGGATCACCGATGATGACGCGCTTTTTGGTGATTTTATAAATAACAACGAAGTGGTTGCCTTCCCAGTGGGCGATCGCAGGTAAAGATTGTTCTGCCAACTTATCGAAGGTCGCTTTGACCGGCCGAGTCCCAAAACCCAGGTTTTCTCCAGCTGTTGCTAAGGCACGTAGAGACGCGCCATTGCTGCTGACGTTGGTCATATCCCGCAAGCGATTCACACTAAAATTTTTCCCCCAATACTTACCAATCATGACTAAGCAAGCCGAGCCACAATCGGCGGCACTTTGTTGAGCATAAAAGGGATAGCGTTTGCTCAGGTGTTGCCACCAATGCCCTATTTTTACTTGAGGACTGGGGAAGTAAGGACGTGTTTGATTTGGCTGGGCTGTTGATTTTTGTTCTCGCTGGGGAAAGGGTATAACCTTGGCAATGGGGTATGTCCGTGGTTTTGGGGATGGGGAAGCCCGGTTTCTGCGGTTCCCTTGCCGTTTTTTTTGATTCCCAGTCTCTAAAAAGGATTCTAATTCCTGGCAATATTCCAGTGCTTTTTCCCAGTCTGAATTTTTGAGAATGTAAGCAATTGTTGGTTGGATCGCTTGCCAATTACCGTGATTTGGTTGTGCAGAGATTTGCCCTGCTATCAAAGAGTCACCCTCAGAATTGAGTAGTTGACCTTTGTACAATAGCCATAAATGGGAATCGGGAAATTGTGTATTTACAGAGCCAATCTCTAGGTTGTGTCGCTCAAACAGAGACAAGGCCTTGAGCATGGCTTTAAATTGGGCATGTTGTAAAAGAAATTGTGAGCTTTGGCGACATAAAAGCAGTAAATCCCAATGTTCTGCACGAGAGAACAGGCGATCGCGGATCTGAGGATATTTATCTATCAACCCTTGTAATACCTCTTGTCTGAGATACCCAAGTTCTAAATTGTGTGAGCTTCTGGCAGTGTAATGACTAAAGTTTTCTTCTGGAAACAAAGTCATTTCCCCAAATGAAGACCATGTTGACAGAGTAGTAATTAAGTCATCAGAACTATCTGATAGTCTGACTTTACCGCCAAGAATGATGTAGATACCAGCCTTCATTTCGGCGGAGTTCCAGAACTGCTTTGCCACTGGTGGCTCCACAAGTTCCACCGATGCTAAACAACTTTGCAATTCTTTTTTTGTCAGCGTCTCGCCCAAAATGTCAGCGAGTTTTTCGCCCAGATTTTGCTGGAACAATACTGTTGTCATGACCTAACCTCCAAAGCGAACTTAGTCATTGGGTCTAATGCAGACCAATAACTAATAAAAAGTCGATGGGTAAAAATTTAACTAAAACTAAAACTTTTGTAGAAATAAGATTATTTGTTTACCTTGATTTTTGACAAAATAAAGATGAGCAAATAATGAATATAGCAACGGACAGGATATTTAGAGAATGAGAAAATGCCCAAACCAATTCAAGGCAAGCATTTTAACTTTGACCTGGGAATTTTGCTATATAGCTGCGGACATATTGGTTAGGACATTATCATTATGGTTTTAAGGGAACAGGGAACAGGGAACAGGGAACAGGGAATAGTGAATTTGGAATTTGGAATTTGGAATTTGGAATTTGGAATTGGGAATTGGGAATTGGGAATTGGGAATGTCCTAATTAACTTGGCTACAGCTATATCTATCCTAAATTTTTCTGGTGCTATGGGTTTCCCCAATAGTCCCATATTCGATATATGCAGGACTTGAGCGCTAAATTTAAGCTATTTATCAAAGTTAGTTGTGTTTACTGTTTTGCTTAACCATAAGTTTTGTACCAGTTTTTGAGTCCTGCTGTCATGCCAATATGACAAAACTTTCTAGTAAATAATTTATTTTTATTTTTAGATACAATATTCGCTGATATTCTCATACTTTTTATATAAAAAAACCAACAATTAGTTAATTAATTACCTTATTTCTGATTATTTATACTTGTCCAAATTTTACATATTCCCTCTTTAACCGCTACATAGTACAACGAGGGATTCTTAGAGGATGTTTGAAAAGTAATTTGCTGTGATGTTAAGCACGAGTTGATCCCCCCTAGCCCCCCTTAAAAAGGGGGGGACTAGAATCAAAGTCAATACTGTTCGGTTAAGCAAATTCGTGAGCCGAAAACCCTTGCAGAGACTTTCCATGCAACGTCTCTACACTCCTTAACCGAACAGTATTGGAATCAAAGTCCCCCTTTTTAAGGGGGATTTAGGGGGATCTAGAATGTTTTGATACATAATTAGGGACTTTTCAAACAACCTCTTACAGCAAATTTCATCTAAGTAAAGTACTCCAATGGCGGGCAAGATGCCCGCACCACAAGAGTTTTATGATTTGTATCTGTACGCCATTTACTTTATACTTTTGCTTCTAAAGACTTGAGCAACTCAGTATTGACACCCGATTCACGAGTGAGGGCAATTTTGCCAGTGCGGGCGATTTCCCTGAGACCAAATTTTTGTAACACTTGAACAATTGCCACCATCTTCCCAGGATCTCCCACTACTTCGAGAGTGACAGAATCTTCTGCCACATCTACCACTCGTGACCGAAAAATATGAGCTAATTCGACCACCTCTGAGCGATTGCTGCTAGTAGCATTCACTTTCAAAAGCATCAATTCTCGCTCTACACAAGGAATTTCGGTGATATCTTGGACTTTGAGGACGTTGACCAATTTGTACAGTTGCTTGGTGAGTTGCTCAATCACGCGATCGTCTCCGGGTACAATCATCGTAATGCGAGAAACTCCTCCTTGCTCTGCTGGACCAACTGCGAGGCTTTCTATATTAAAGCCACGACGCGCAAATAAACTAGAGATACGGGAAAGAACACCCGCCTCATCTTCTACCAAAACTGAAAGGGTATGTTTCATCTTCGCCAACACAGGCTCAGGCAAGCATTTTAACTAAGTATGATCCATAATAGCTAATGTTTGCCCTACACGTACTGCTACAGTGACATATTCCTACACTTCAGCAAGCTGTAAGTGTGGGCTTCTCAGCGACTCCCGGTATCCCGTTGGACATTTTAAGGTTCCATTTTAAACTCCATCCCTGCATTCATTACATTTTCTCAACAGAAGTTTTGACAAATCATACTCCAAGCAGAAACCTGGGTAATACATATCTTTTCTTAGGTAGATGTGGAATATTTGTCAAGCTTTTAAAATTTTGATGTGATCAATCTTTGAATCAGAAATAGGAGAACAGCTGTTATGGCTTGG
>PWQB01000648.1 GCA_003556955.1 Nostocaceae cyanobacterium CSSed10_463m | reverse complement strand
CCAGGTGTAGTTAGTGCTATCTACCTGAGTAATGACTGGACCATTTGCCGAGAAGCTAACTGGGGGATTTGTGGCACTGCTGGATGTTCCATCTACATCTAAGTACCAACCATCTCCTGTATCTACTAAACCGTCGGCATCTACGTCTTTGTAGAACAGTCCGTAATATCTGCCTGTGCTTTCAATCTGAAGTGTTAAATCAACTGGGAATGCGGGGTCGGCAATGGTAACAACATCTGTGGGGGTGATGAAGTTATTGCTACCCAGTGTGAATTCAAAGTCATGGAAGTTGGCAATGACAGGGATGGTGCTACTACCCTCTCCAAAAGAGAGGAGTCCAGCAACTAAGTCGATAATGAATTCTAATTCACCATCTCTTACAACCACGTAAATGTGGGATATGATGTTTGCTTCAGTGATTAAACCCGTA
The DNA here is from genome assembly GCA_003556955.1 of Nostocaceae cyanobacterium CSSed10_463m. The sequence continues at coordinate 8,595 of PWQB01000648.1, read as the reverse complement.
CTACCATCAGTTATGAACGAACCTTCGATGAAGTAACCGTTTGACCCTTCCCATATCCAGGCGTAAAGGTTAGTATCTACCTCCTCAATGACTGGGCCATTTGCAGAGAAACTGAGTGGGGGGTTGGTGCTACTGCCAGTCGCACCATTGACATCTAAGTACCAACCATCTCCTGTATCTACTAAGCCATCACCATCAAAGTCTTTGTAAACCAAACCATAGTAGAGGTCTGGATCACTAGATGTTTGAACAGTTAAGTCTACAGGTGCGGAGATATCATTAATGGTCATCACTAAAAACCTGAAATTTGCTAAAAAGATGTAATAATACTTGATTGCTCTTGAGTCACAGCATTAAATTCACAGACTAGACAACTATGCCTTTACTTAAAGAGCGTGCTGTGCTTGAAAGAGTTCGGCAATTTGAGAGAAACAAAATATACAGTAGGAATAACATTACTCAACCTTCATGTCTAAAAACAAGTCAGAAAAGTCGTATATTTTACGGTTAATGAATCAGACTTTTCCGACTTAGTTACGCTTTTTTATGACAGCACGATATGGAAATTTAAATTTACTATGCAAAGATGACTTGGAGGGATCGTTGGGTCTGCTTTAAAGTGGGAAGTTACTACAAACTAAGGTAAAGAGATTTTCGGTCAACCTTTCCACCATCTTGTTAAAAAAGTTGGAAAAGTCGGATCTTGGACTGAGAAAGCTTTATGTCCAGGCTGTTTTTACAAAGACTCTACAAAAGTTAAAAGTATAGGACTTCTATTTGATTTATGATACAAATTCAACAATACCCAGCCAGCAAAGTTTTCTAATATTATGGTTTTGAAGACTATTATTTTTAATAAAACGCCTTATGTGAATTATAAATGCCCAAGCTATAGCAAGGGTTTCAGGCGGTGGTTTAGCCAAGGTGTTTAACCACGCCGACGTATTTACGACGTTCCAGACTCCAACTCACATAAGACGTATAAAGTGATATGACAGCATTTCTAGAACCGGGAAATATTTTGCAACAAACAGCGACTAATCTCAATCAGTCAACGACAGCAGAAATTTTGCAACTGCTGGAAAAATACCAAATGCTGCCGCAGCTAATCAAGGAAATGGTGCTTGATCAAGCGATCGCACCAATTTTGTGTACACCAGAAGAAGAGAAACAGGCCTGTCAACAATTAGCCCAACATTATCAAATTACTTCTGAAGATGTGCGTCAGCGTTGGCTGGAGCAAAATAACATGAGTTCAGAACAGTTGGATGCGATCGCTATCCGCCAATTTAAAATCGAAAAATTCAAACATCTCACCTGGGGAGGCGATTTAGAATCTTATTTTTCGCAGCGCAAACCCCAATTAGACCGAGTAATCTATTCTCTGATTAGAACTAACGACATTGGGATTGCTCAAGAAATATATTTTCGTCTCGAAGCTGGAGAACAGACTTTTGCAGAATTGGCGCGGGAATATTCTCAAGGTCCAGAAGCACAGACTAATGGTTTAATTGGTCCCATAGAATTGCAAGCTATTCATCCAGCTTTAGCAAGGATATTAGCTAATAGCCAGCCACAACAACTATTACCACCCACTCAATTAGAAAACTGGATAGTCATATTCCGTCTAGAAAAGTTATTGCTAACACAGTTAGATAGTTCCCTGCGTCAACGCTTACTGAATGAACGTTTTAATAGTTGGTTACAAGCACAGATGACAGAGCAAAATCTGAAAATAGGATAATCCCACCATACTAAATTGAAAATATTAAGCTCAAGTTGAGCAACTATAAATACACTTATCAATAAACCTATCAGGGCATGACTTACATTACAACTTCCTTTCAAGAATTTATTTCCCAGCTAGAAGGGTTTGCACAACTACCTGCTGAAGAGATAACTCATCTCTCCAAACAACTCCAAGCTTGGCGCTACCACATAGGACAAAAAATAATTGGCAAAGAAAAACTTCCCGAACAAATTACAATTATTTATGAAGGAAAAGTCCGTTTATTAGGATATCACCCCCAAAAACAAACACCGACTACATTAAAATTGCTGCAACCAGGCGAAATTCTCGGTGAGATTAGTATATTACGCGAAATTGCCTGTGAAACTGCGATCGCATCCACCGACGTTATCTGTCTTAAATTAAGTAAAACCGAATACTTACGCCTACTAACTTCCTACCCAGACTTTGCCAATACACGCTTAAATCGCAGTCATTTAATCGAAGTTTTTGATATTCTGGGTTCACAAGTAGAAAAGCAAGCCAATGCAATTAATAATCTCGCAGAACTTGCTGAACAAGCTTTATCTACAGCCAAAATACATTACCTAAATCCCGGAACAACCCCAGCAAACCAACTAGATAAAGAAAATATCTGGTTTGTTAGTAGTGGTTCAGTTACAAATTTTTCTTCTAGTTCCCCCCTAGACTTAGGTGAAAAACTGGAAGTTAAGGGAACAAATAGAGTGCGTTTGATTGGTTTATCTCCCAGCGACTTATCATTTTTAGATACTCATCAGATAGAGACTCCTTTAAATCTGACCCAACCTATCATCACCGATGAATTAGAAATTCCCTACGCATCAGAAGAAGAATTTACCCAGTCCGCACCACCTCCACAAAAAAATAGCCGGAAACATCAAAATTACCCATTTGTTAGCGGTAAGGGAGAATTAAATACCATCTCCGCTTGTTTTCAAATGCTCTCGAAACACCTAAAAATCCCCTTTCGCAAAGAGGTGATTCGGCGCATTTTAACTGAACAAATCAAACGTCAAGGTAATATATCCTTTCCCGCTTGTGCTTACATAGCCGAGTTAATTGGACTCAAATCTCAGTTAGTAGAATTACCAGTGGCGGTCATTACGCGCATTCCCACACCAGCCCTCATTTATTATGGTGATAGTTATGCTGTTTTATATGAAACAGACGCTCATCATATTATTGCAGGTGTACCATCCCAAGGAATAGTTCGTTGCAAACCTGCTGAATTTGTTGCCCAATTAGATATTGACGAAACCAATTTACCTCCCCAGGTAAAAGTTTTATTACTATCTGCTACCAAAGAAACGCCTCAAGAACGCTTTGGTATCCAATGGTTTCTGCCTTATTTATCAAAGCATCGGCGAGTTCTCATAGAAGTTTTTATTGCTTCATTTTTTGTTCAGTTAGCCCAGTTAGCTAATCCCCTGGTCATTCAGTTAATTATTGACAAAGTTATAGTTCAAAATAGCATTAGTACCCTGAATGTTTTAGGTGTTTTGCTTTTAGTAGTGGGTATATTTGAAGCATTACTAACCACATTAAGAACTTACTTATTTGTGGATACAACCAACCGCATTGATATGAGTTTAGGGTCAGAAATCATTGACCACTTACTACGTCTACCACTACGCTATTTTGAACGCCGCCCTGTAGGTGAACTAGCCAATCGCGTCAACGAATTAGAAAATATTCGGCAATTTCTCACTGGTACAGCCTTAACAGTGGTGTTAGATGCCCTATTTTCGATAATTTATATTATCGTGATGCTGTTTTATAGCTGGCAGTTAACTTTAGTAGGTTTAGGCACAATACCGATATTTATTATTCTCACCTTAATTGCTTCTCCTACTATTAGTAAACAGTTACGTACCAAAGCTGAACGCAACGCCCATACTCAATCTTATTTAGTTGAAGTAATGTCAGGGATTCAAACAGTAAAAGCGCAAAATATTGAATTGCGATCGCGTTTTTCCTGGCAAGAACGTTATGCTCGGTATGTTGCGGCTGGTTTTAAAACCGTCATCACTTCCACTTTAGCTAATTCTAGCAGTAGTTTTCTGAATAAACTCAGTACATTGCTAGTCTTGTGGTTAGGTTCTTATTTAGTATTGCAAGGAGAATTAACTCTCGGTGAGTTAATTGCTTTTAGAATTATCTCAGGTTACGTTACTAGCCCCATATTACGTTTAGCTCAACTCTGGCAAAGTTTCCAAGAAACCGCCTTATCCTTGGAGCGTTTAAGTGATATTGTCGATACACCACAAGAAGGTGAAGAAGACAGAGGAAATATTCCTTTACCTGCAATTTTTGGAAGTGTAAAATTTGAAAATGTTTCCTTCCGATTTGCTACCAGTGGCCCCTTACAACTTTCTAACGTTAACCTCGAAATTGCGTCGGGTAAATTTATTGGCATTGTCGGACAAAGTGGTTCAGGGAAAAGTACCTTAATGAAATTACTCCTGAGACTTTACGAAGTGGAGTCAGGCAGAATTTTAATTGATAATTACGATATTTCCAAAGTCGAACTTTATTCACTGCGGCGACAAGTAGGTGTAGTTCCCCAAGAAACACTACTATTTGATGGTACTGTTCAGGAAAATATAGCTTTAACGAATCCTGATGCTACCACTGATGAAATTATTGAAGCGGCTCGTATTGCTGTGGCTCATGATTTTATCATGTCCTTACCCAACGGTTACAATACACGGGTAGGAGAACGGGGTGCAGGACTTTCAGGTGGACAACGACAAAGAATAGCTATAGCTCGTTCTATTTTACAACGACCAAAGTTATTAGTTTTAGATGAAGCTACAAGCGCCCTAGACTATCCCACCGAGCGACAAGTTTGTTTAAATTTAGCTCAGGCTTTTAAAGGGAATACGGTTTTCTTTATTACCCATCGTCTCACCACTGTTAGCCATGCAGATATGATTGTCGTCATGGATAATGGCAGAGTTATAGAACAAGGAAGCCATCAAGATTTAATGGCTGATAAAGGTCATTATTTTTATCTTTATCAGCAACAAGAAGTGAATGTGTAATTGAGTAAAGACGCGATGTGTAATTGAGACGCGATGAATCGCGTCTCTACAAAACTCATAATTTTTTAACTACAAAATAAAATCATCATGATTCAACTTAATGGTAATAGCAACGGACATAATGGCAACGGTAAAGTAAAAACTGATGTTAAGGCAGATTCGTTGGTAGTTGCATCTTCTGCTAAAGCTTCTCATCAGCCTTTAGCAAATGCTAACTATACTAATTTTGACCAATCAGTTGTGTTACGCCAATCTCCAATTTGGTCACGCACAATTATGATGAGTTTAATTGGACTAGCTTGTTTTGGTATAACTTGGGCTTATTTCGCTAAAATCGAGCAAGTAGTACCAGCTACAGGTCAACTCAAGCCAGAAGGAACAATCAAAGAAGTTCAAGCTCCTGTGAGTGGAGTTGTAAAATCTGTTCACGTTAAAGACGGAGAAAAAGTCCAGCCAGGAGACTTACTGCTCACTTTTGAAAATGTGGCTACTGTAGCTGAATTAGATGCTTTAAAAAAGATTCGCGCGGCGTTAACCGAAGAAAATCAAATTTATCGTCAGTTGATGGCAAATAGTTATAATACAGCATCTGAACTGGAATTTTCCCGTGGTAAATTACCAGTAGATGCCGAGTTTCTTTTGAAAAGTAGGACAGCTTTAGTTAAAGAAAATGAATTGTTACGTGCTGAATTAAGCAACTTTAATACAGATTCAGGTTTAGGTGTTGATGAACAAAAACGTCTACAATTTGCTCAAAGAGAATTTGATTCTCGCTCTGCTGCAAGACAGCTAGAAGTTGAGAAAACTAAGAAACAACTGGCTCAAATACAAGTGAGAAAGAGTAATACTCAATCTAGTTTAGCAATTCAACAGGGTATTTTAGATAAAATTAAAACCCTGGCAGAAGAAGGTGGTATTTCTCAGCTTCAATATCTCAATCAACAACAACAAGTCCAAACCCTCACAGCCGAAATAGCGCAATTAGATCAGGAACAGCAACGACTACAGTTCGGAATTGAGCAAGGACAGCAGGAACTCCAAAATACTGTGGCTGCTTCCGGTAAAAACGTGTTAGAAAAAATAGCTGACAATAAAAAACGTATTGCCGAAATTGATAGCCAATTTATGAGAATTGTGCTAAGTAATCAACAAACATTGGCAGATATCAATAGTAAAATTTCTCAAGCTCAATTAAACTTTGAGTATCAAGAACTTCGCGCTCCTGTGGCAGGAACAATTTTTAATTTACAAGCGAAGAACCCTGGTTTTGTAGCTAATGCTAGTCAACAAGTCTTGCAAATTGTTCCTGAAGATAAATTTATTGCTGAGGTTTTTATTACCAATAAAGATATTGGCTTTGTGCGGGAAGGAATGCAGACTGATGTGAGAATTGATTCTTTTCCTTTCAGTCAGTTTGGCGATATTAAAGGACAAGTAGTTAGTATAGGTTCAGATGCGTTACCACCAGATGAAACATATAGATTTTATAGGTTTCCTGCAACTATTAGTTTGGATAAACAACATTTAGATGCTCAGGGTAGAAATATCTCCTTACAGTCAGGAATGTCAATTGTGGCTAATATTAAAGTCCGTGAAGAACGTACAGTTATGAGTCTATTTACGGAAATGTTTACTAAACAAGTTGATAGTTTGAAAGAGGTACGTTAATCATTTACCCTGTTGTAAGTAGGTAGGCATCAAAAAAGTTCGGTATGTTAAGGTATACAAATACTGAAAATGCATCTACAAGGTGATTTGTGTATGGGGACACGTTTAAGGGTATTTCTGACGCATGAGCAAGACCAAACTTTGCTAAACCTGAGAAAACAGGATGTGCCACAGAAAGTCAAGGCTTTACGTAATTCGTAATAGAGCCTCCGGCACGCTACGCGAACGTAGTTCTTCACTCCCCTGCACCTTGCAAATCTGCTTTTTCCTAATTTCTAATTCCTGCATCTTGAGGAATAATTTCAGTAACTACTCTGCGGCCAGAGTTACCACTTTTAACTATGATGTCTTCTGTTTGCAGATTACCAACGGCTGTTTCACCTGTAAAATTTATGGGTGGGTCAACTTGTCGATAAATCACATTTCCCTGCGCTTCTAATAATTTCTTGTCCAGATACCAACTTAATTGATTAGATTTCAGGGTCTGACGACGTTGACCTATAGCAGTCACATTTCCGGTTAAATTTACAACTTTTTGCTGTATTTTCATTTCGCCTTGGTTGGCGGTTACAGTCACATTTTCGGCACGCTGAACAACTGTAATGGGGGAATTTGTCCTCACAATTTCTGCGTTCATGTCCCAGGTCATAGAGTTACTATTGATTTGCGTGGGTGGGTCTACTAAATCTAACTGGGCATTTTTTTGAATAGTGGCAATTTTAGTTTTTAAGTTGACTTTGGCAGCATCTCCCTTGCCACGGTCAGTAATTTGATTATTGTTATAACGGTCAATTTGTATGGGGCGATCGCTAATTAATATTTCCTCTGGAATTTGCCAAGTTAAATGCTCAGTTCGCATTTGCATTTGGGGATCAACGGAATTAGCGATTACGCCACCAGAAAATTCTATGCGCTGTTCGCGGGTTTTAACTCGTGCTTCTTGTGCTACTGCTTTTAATTGTTTATGAGTCCCATTTAGTTGGTTACGGACAATTAATAAATCTTCTTTAGGCAACCATTCTAATTCATTACCTTGCAATACAATACCATTTATCGGGTCTGTAGCCAGGATTCTGCCTCTGAGCAATAGCCTTTGACCATCCTGTTCAATATCTGCTTTATCTGCTTGTATTTGGTAAATTGGTTTGCCATCTTGGTAGAGTTGACCAACGGGATTTTCCGCCTGACCCAGTTGTTTTTCTTTAGTATATATTGCCTTCCTAGAACGCACTTTCCACACAGGTCTTCCTACTTCGTCGGCTTGTTCTAAGGTGACATCAAAAAAGGTCAAATTGCTTTCTTGGGGAGTTGAATCAGCATCATCTGGTTGAGAAGCTGTAGGGGAGCTACCCCCACAAGCAACTAATCCCAGTACCAATAAAAAATTTAAAGGCAGGTAAAACCAATTTGCTTTCAGTTGTAAACAATTGAAAGATGGTAATGAACATAATCTTTTTTTCGGCCTGCCTTTTTTATAGTTCATTAGTCTTGGATTTCTAACTGTTGATCAGCCTCTCTGATATCGTCCAGAAAGCCCATGCTGGATAGAGGCCGATATGGATAGCTTTGACGTGGGTTTTTTTGGATATCTTCCTTGATGGCTTCTAAATCAATATAGCGATCGCTCACATTGATTAAACTATCACTGGTCATGGAGCGCAAACTCACAACCTCTACGCGCACACCACGATAGCTGACTGAATTGACCGCATAAGCCAAATCTCCATCACCACTGACCAAAACTGCGGTATCATAAGAATCAACCAGCGCCATCATATCTACGGCAATTTCTACATCCAGGTTGGCTTTCTTAGAACCATCCGGTAACTGTACTAAATCCTTCGCAATGACTCGATAGCCATTACGACGCATCCACAACAAAAACCCTTGCTGCTTTTCGTTTGTGCGGTCTACACCAGTATAAAAGAAAGAACGCAAAAGTCTAGAACCGCCAGTCAATCGGCATAGTAGCTTGGTGTAGTCAATTTCGATTCCTAGCTGTAATGCAGCATAAAATAGGTTGGAACCATCAATGAATATAGCTACACGACCTCGATTTTCTAACACTTGTTCCGGCGTAAAGATTGAGTCACTTTCTAGATTATTCAACAT
>PWQB01000546.1 GCA_003556955.1 Nostocaceae cyanobacterium CSSed10_463m | reverse complement strand
CCACAGCGTCATTTTCCAAACCAGTAATCATCTCCCAAGCAGTTAAACCCGGAGTAGGTGAAATTTGCCCAGGTTCTAAACCCCAAAAAGCTTCAACTTCAGCCCGGTGTTGGGGATTTTTTACCAAACGATAACCCGGTAATAAATGCGCCAAACCCCCAGCTTCCCGTCCTCCCATTGCATTTGGCTGACCTGTGAGGGAAAAAGGCCCCGCCCCAGGCTTACCCACTTGTCCAGTCATTAAATGCAGATTAATAATGGTCCTAACCTTAGCCGTCCCTTCACTGGATTGATTGACACCCATTGACCACAGAGAAAGCACCCGTTGAGATTCGCCCCAATACTTAGCAGCAGTTTCTAAATCTTCAATACTGATACCACATTGACGCGCCGCCACTTCTGGGGGGTAATGACGAATCACCTCAGCATATTCAGCAAAATTGCTCGTACAATCATCAATAAAACCGACATCAATATAATTCCAACGCATCAATAAATGCGCCATTCCATTCATTAAATCAATATCTGTACCAGGACGAATAGCTAAATGTAAATCAGCAGCTTCAGCCGTTGGTGTGCGCCGAGGATCGACCACGATCATTTTGACGTGGCGATTTTTTTTATGATGTTTTAGTAACCTGTTAAAAACGATGGGGTGACATTCCGCCGTATTCGTACCAATTAAAAATGCACAATCAGTTAAATCTAAATCTTCATAACAACAAGGGGGTCCATCTGAGCCAAAACTTTGAATATATCCAGACACAGCACTAGACATACATAAACGCGAATTGGCATCAAAATTATTAGTACCCAGACATCCTTTTAAAAGTTTCTGAGCTATGTAATAATCTTCAGTTTGAAACTGACCAGAACCATACATACATATAGCATCTGACCCCTGAGTCTTGAGTACATCTTGGATGCGTTGAGTAATTATATCAAAAGCTGCATCCCAACTAACCCGGCGAAACTCCTGATCTAAAGAATCCCGCACCATTGGGTAATGTAATCGACTTTTATCTAAAGACTCAGCAATAGTTGCGCCCTTAACACAAACCATACCTTGACTTGAGGGATGATCCTTATCACCCCGTACCCGCCAAATCGGATTTCCCTGACTATCTCGATTAGTGGCTTTTGCTAGTTGCGCGGGCGGTGAAACTTCCAGTCCACAACCCACACCACAGTAAGGACAAAGAGTTTTAGTCACGTCGCTGCGCTCCGAATTCAAAATTAAAAATTAAAAATTAAAAATTAAATACCCCACGGATAAATCCGGGGGCTTGAATTAATGTTGTTTCACATTTTTCTTCTCCATAAATAAATTTAGGGGCTTGCATCCTTTTTTTATTTTGTCATTGTAGAGACGCGATTCATCGCGTCTTCCTGGCAATTTTCATTATTTAATCTTCAGGATGAGCGCATCGACTAAACAGAAAATCTAAAGCATGGTTACGCAGATTGTAATATTCTGGATCTTCCATAATCCGGCGACGATTGCGGGGACGAGAAAAAGGAATATTCAAAACTTCACCAATATTAGCTGCTGGTCCATTAGTCATCATTACCAGTCTGTCTGCTAAAAACAAAGCTTCATCAATGTCATGAGTAATCATTAAAACCGTGACTTGATGTTCTTGCCAAATTTGTAGTAATTCTTCTTGTAATTCCTCCTTGGTAATAGCATCTAAAGCCCCAAAAGGTTCATCTAAAATTAACACTTGGGGACGGATAGAAAGAGCGCGTGCGATCGCCACTCGTTGCTTCATCCCACCAGAAATCTGACTAGGTTTTTTATCAGCAGCTTCCATTAAGCCCACCATTGCCAAATGTTCTTTAACAATTGCTCTCTTTTCTGCTGTTGTTTTTTTGGGAAACACCGAATCAACAGCCAGATAAACATTATCAAAAACACTCATCCAAGGTAGTAGACAGTAATTTTGGAAAACCATCATTCTATCTGGGCCTGGTTCAGTGATCGGTTGATCTTGGAGAAATACAACACCATCGGTAGGAGTATTAAATCCAGAAACCATATTCAAAAGAGTTGATTTCCCACAGCCAGAGTGACCAATAATGCAGATAAACTCGCCTTCACGAACTTTGAGGTCAACGCCATCAATTACGGTGTAAGGCCCCTGAGCAGTGGGGTAAATTTTACTAACACCATCAATGACTAAAAAATCTTCTTTATTCTGAGTTAGCACTTGATTAGCTTGATTGTTTTTGTTGACTAATTGCATAATTTAACTCAACTTGGGTTAATAAGTTTATCTGGATTTTTTTTTAACTAACCACAGAGGCACAGAGGACACAGAGTTAAGAAATAGCAGAGATGTTTTGTGCAAGTTTCTTAGAGGATGTTTGAAAAGTCCTATTGTCGGTAGCAAAACATTCTAGATCCCCCTAAATCCCCCTTATTAAGGGGGACTTTGATTCTAATTCCCCCCTTTTCAAGGGGAGGCTCAAGGGGATCTGCGTGAGCCTAAATCAACACCTCTTCAATGCGAATATGTCGTTTAATATCCAAACTATTCAGGTACTCAATTGGCTCAGAAGCATTAAAAACCTTGCCATCAAATAAATGAATCGGATCATCCCAACCTATATCCAGCAGACCTAAATCTCTCGCAGCTGCACCAAATAAATCTGCACGACAAACTCTTTCAATCACTTCCACCCAATTTTTAGGAAATGTGACTAAACCCCAGCGTGCTAGTTGAGTCACCATCCATAAGATTTCAGTCCGGTTAGGATAGTTAGTTTTATTCAGGTAAAACTGGTTATATGCTGTCAGTTGCTCTGGGATAGTACCATCACCCCGGTCATAAGCATCGATAAAACCAGGACGGACATAAGCTGTATCTACATTCAGATACTCAGGACGACAGATTATTTTGAGAATTTCTTCTCGGTTGCGGGATTCATCACAATATTTACAGGCTTCTAAAAGTCCTTTAATGAGCGCTTGATAGGTGTTTGGATGCTGATGCGCCCAATCTTCCCGCACTCCTAGCACTTTTTTCGGCTGTCCTGACCAAATTTCTAAGGCGGTAGCGGCGACAAAGCCGAAGTTTTCATGTACAGCAATGTAATTCCAGGGTTCGCCGGCACAGTAACCGTCAATATTGCCGGCTTTAAGTTGAGAAACCATTTCCATTGGTGGAATTACACTCAAGCTGACATCTGTATCAGGATCTATCCCCCCAGCTGCTAGCCAGTAACGCAAAATTAAATTCTGCATTGAGGTGGGATGCACTACTCCCAATGTGATAATTTGATCAGGAGAAGCATTAATTACCGCTTTCAGGTCAGCCGGGTTTCTCACCCCTTGGTTGTATAAGTTTTTGCTTAAGGTGATGGCGTTAGCATTGCGGGAGAGATTCAGGGCGTTGACTATGCAAGTCGGTGTTTTACCACCAGCACCTAAAGTCATGGCTAAAGGCATTCCCGCCAGCATTTGAGCCGCATCTGATTTACCCGTAGCTACATTTTTGGCGATTTCGTTCCAATTAGCAGCCCGGCTGAGGGTAATTTTTTCTAACCCATATTTGGCAAAGAAACCTTTTTCATGGGCAACAATTAAGGGCGCAGCATCAGTTAAAGGCATAAAGCCAATATCTAGATTGACCTTTTCTAACCCTCTGTGGGATGTTCCCACTGATACAGGAGTTTGCTGGGCTTTGCGTTTCTTGGCTTGCTTTTGTTGGTTGAGAAAGTAGATAATTTCGTTCCGCAGAGTGTAGTAACTGGGGTGTTTTACTACTTCCAAACGTTCACGGGGGCGAGAAATAGGCACTTCCAGAATTTGCCCAATGTGTGCTTCGGGGCCATTGGTTAACATGACAACGCGATCGCTCAATAATAGCGCTTCATCCACATCGTGCGTCACCATCACACAAGTAACATTGTGTTCGTTACAGATTTTCATGAGTTGGGCTTGCAAACTCCCCCTAGTCAAAGCATCCAGCGCCCCAAAGGGTTCATCTAATAACAACAACTTGGGACGAGTAGCCAAAGCACGGGCGATCGCTACCCGTTGTTTCATCCCCCCAGACAACTCATGAGGACGTTTATTCACTGCTAGGCGCAGTCCTACCATATCAATATGTTCTTCAACAATCCCCCGACGTTGCCCTTGAGGTTGATTTTTATACACCTCATCCACAGCCAAGGCAATATTTTCCCGTACAGTTAACCAAGGAAGCAGCGAATAATTTTGAAACACCACCATCCTATCTGGACTAGGATCTCGGATTTCCCGCCCTTCCAAAGTCACACCACCAATACTTGCCCGATCTAAACCTGCAATAATATTCAGCAAAGTAGACTTACCACAACCAGAATGTCCAATTAAAGAAATAAATTCCCCCTCCTTAATTTTCAACTCAATATTTTTGAGAGCAATATACTTACCCCCATTCGGCAAATCAAAAACCCGATCAACGTGGTCAACCTCAACAAAAGTAGTCATATTTAATTCGTAATTCGTAATATTTCCTGTGGAAACGCTGCGCGAACGTAATTAGAAGATAGGAGATAAAAACTTCTTCATCTTCTTTCTTAACTTGGCGTACTTGGCGTACTTGGCGGTTCGTTAAAAAAAATATTTCCTACTTTTGATCCGCCACAACTTTACTAGCGATAAAATCAACCAACTTATCTAAAAGCAAACCCACCACACCGACATATATTAGAGCAATGATAATCTCACTCAAATTAGTATCTGTACTCGTGTTATAAGCATTCCAAATAAACGAACCAATACCCACACCACCAACCAACATTTCTGCGGCAACAATCGCTAACCAAGATAAACCAATGCCAATTCGTAACCCGGTGAAGATATAAGGAACCGTAGCCGGAAAAACAATTTTCACGAAATACTTTAGTCCTTTTAGACGTAAAACCCGCGCCACATTTACATAATCTTGAGGAATTTGTTGAACACCTACCGTAGTGTTAATAATAATTGGCCAAATAGAAGTAATGAAAATTACGAAAATTGCCGAAGGATTAGCTTGTTGAAAAGCTGCTAGGGAAATTGGTAGCCATGCTAGGGGGGGTACAGTTCGTAAAACTTGAAATAGAGGGTCTACAGCATTGTAAATAAATTTATTAGCACCCACTAAAATACCCACCACTATCCCAACAATAGCTGCTAGAGAGAATCCCCAGGCAACTCGTTCTAAACTACTAATGATTTGCCAGCCTAGACCTTTATCACTTTCACCATTGTCAAAAAAGGGATGAATAATAAAAGGATCAAAAGTATCCGTAAAAGTTTTAATCGGACCCGGTAGCTGAAAATCAGGAATTAAAACCAGTAATTCCCAGATTACCAAAAAAACAGCTAATGCTACTAATGGCGGCAGGATTTTTTCTCGAAATAGTTTATTAATAGCTTTTACCGACTTATTGCTTTTAAAACGATTCCCTGCAATAGCTGTCATTTTTAAATTTCCCTTCTTAAATTTGGTGAATTACAAAACAAACCAGTTAAATTGATTGCTGCCTAATTAAACTTTCTTAATTTTCAAATTATTTAAATATTCTTGTGGGTTTTCTGGGTCAAATTTCACCCCATCAAAGAAAGTTTCTATACCACGAGAAGTACTGGTAGGAATTTGGGAATCTGGCACGCTCACCGCTTTAGCTGCTTGCTTCCACAAATCTTCTTTATTCACCTGGTCAACAATTTCCTGAATCTTGGTATCCTTGGGCAAATAACCCCAGCGAATATTTTCAGTTAAGAACCAAATATCATGACTCTTATAAGGATATGAAGCATTATCTGCCCAGAATTTCATCCGATATGGAAAGTTCTTTTCTGTGCGTCCATCACCATAATCAATATTGCCTTTGGATCTTTCCACAATATCGGCAACTGCAACGTTAAAATATTTACGTTCTGAGCAGATTTTGCACATTTCCTCGGTGTTTTCTGGCTTGTCACACCATTGTTGTGCTTCTATAACTGCCATTAACATAGCCTGTGCAGCGTTAGGATTTTGATCAACCCAATCTTGGCGCATAGCAAAGGCCTTCTCTGGATGATCATTCCATAATTCCCCTGTGACTAAGGCTGAATAACCAATATCTTGGTTAACTAATTGAGCGTTCCAAGGTTCTCCCACACAGAAAGAATCAATGGTATTCACTTTCATATTGGCGACCATTTGGGGTGGTGGTACAGGTGATAAAACTACATCTTGGTCTGGATTAATACCGCCAGCCGCTAACCAGTAGCGCATCCATAAATCGTGTGTACCACCAGGAAAGGTCATACCAAATTTCAAAGCATTTTGCGCTGATTTAGCTTGAGCAGCCGCTTCTTTCAATGCCTGACTTTCTAATTGGACATTGAACTCTTTAAATTTTTTGGCTACAGAAATCGCCTGACCATTAGTATTTAACCGTGCCAAGATATACATAGGCACTATATTATTGATGGTCATTAAGTAAGGCATAGGGCTAAGGATGTGCGCGCCATCAATACCACCACCGGCTGAACCAATTGCCAAGTTATCACGGGTGACAGGCCAGGAATTTTGCTTAATCACATCGACCTCAGTCATGCCGTATTTCGCAAAAAATCCTTTTTCTTTAGCGATAATTAAGGGAGCAGAATCAGTTAAGGCGATAAATCCTAATTTAGCTTTAGTTGTTTCTACCTGTGGGGCATTAGCCGCTAAAGAAACATTAGTAGCAGAAGTTGTTGTCCCTGTATCTGTTTGAGAATTATTGCTAGAACAACCATGAGCCAGAATAGAAGCTGCGGCTGCTGCACCTGCGGTAAAAATAAATTGTCTTCTAGGAAAGTTTGCCATTTTTGCTTATTTGTGATTAATGAACTACAAATTACGAATTACGAACTACGAACTACGAATTATTCGGTTTTGCCCCGAAGTGCTGAATAAGTAAATCTCGCAATACAGGCTGTAAATCTTCGCAGGGGATGCCCTTTTGAACACAGTTGCCTAAATGTGCGTCTTTGCCAACTGTGCCACCCATATAAATGTCTACCCCTTCTACAGCTTTGCCATCTTTACGGGCTTTAGTTCCCATCAAGCCAATATCTGCAACTTGAGGCTGTCCGCAGGAGTTAGGGCAACCAGTCCAATGGATTCGCACCGGACGAGTTAGGGTTAACTCAGCTGCTAAGGCTTGAACCATTTCTAGGGCGCGGCTTTTGGTTTCAATTAGAGCAAAGTTACAAAATTGTGCGCCTGTACAAGAAACAAGCGATCGCGCTAACATATCCGGGTTAATGCTAAACCTCTGTAATAACGGTTCTGTTAAAAATGTTGCCAAACGCGAGTCAGGAATATTGGGGATAATAATGTTTTGCTCGACTGTAAACCGAACTTCCCCACTGGCGTAAACCTCTGCTAGACTGGCAATTTCAAACATATCTTTGGCATACAACCGACCCACAGGGATATGTAAGCCTACGTAATTCAATCCAGCTTGCTTCTGTTTATATACACCAATATGATCGCGTTTTTCCCAATCAATCTCGTCTTTAGCAGCTGCGGGTAACAGTGTTTTACCCAAACGCTTTTCTACTTCAGCCCGAAATTTTTCTATCCCCCATTCATCAAGTAGCCACATTAAGCGAGACTTGAGGCGGTTAGCCCGTAAACCGTGATCACGATAAACTTCTAAAACTGCTCTACATACAGCTAGCACATCCTCTGGAGACACCCAAGCATTGAGGGGAATCGCCGCTTCACAGCGTTTGGCTGAGAAAAAGCCACCCACAAGGATGTTAAAGCCGAATGTTTGGGTTGAGTCAAAGGCTGGAACAAAAGCTAAATCGTTAATTTCTGCGTGAACTGAATTATCACGACCACCTGCGATCGCAATATTAAATTTCCGTGGTAAATTGCTAAACTCTGGATTTCCTTCACCTTTATTAGTCAGCATATCTTGAACTTGCTGCACTAATTCTCTGGTGTCAAATAACTCATCCGCATCTAACCCAGCCACAGGATCACCCGTTATATTACGGACATTATCCATCCCAGATTGAATACTAGTTAACCCAACCGAGTGAAATTTCTCAAAGATATCTGGTAAATCTTCAATTCTAATACCTCGTAGTTGAATATTCTGTCTGGTAGTAATATCAGCACTGCCATCATCTCCGTAGCGCTGTAATACTGACGCTAAAACACGCAACTGAGGACTGGTGAGAACACCATTAGGTATCCGCATCCGCATCATAAACTTACCTGGGGTAACTGGGCGAAAAAAGACACCCAGCCATTTGAGGCGATGGTCACGGTCGTTTACGTCCATTGCTTCCCAGCCAAGAGCCGCGAATTTTTCTATCTCCTCCTTAACAGCAAGTCCATCTTTCTCGCCTTTGAGTTTCTCAAACTTATTCAGGTTGGTTTTGGTAGTAGTTACGGTATCTGTCATGAACTGACTCTCATTGCTTATGGCTAATCCAGTGAGAAGATGCAAGTTGCCCAATATCAATTAACCCCTAGTCTTTTGATTACTGGGTTTACTCAACACGTATATCTGTTTGTGGCTAATTTCTCGTACTCAAGAGCCTAACTGGTGACTCATCTGCTACTTGATTACAGGCAAGATGGAAGTTGATCGAGTGAACTCAAATAGTAGTTAGTTGGGAAAAAGTTGTAGTCTTTGGCATTTATAGAATTTGTCAAGCAGGTTTGGTTACTGTTTATGTAACGATTTCGATACTCATCAGGTTAAGGTGAGTTTACAGTTAAATTTGTATAAAGTGTTACGGTTTTTAACATAAAATGCCATTACCGCATTGCTTTAATGCAATTCACGCATAAAAGTCTGATTGGTTGTAGGGGCGGGTTTAGCAGTATGTTGGTTAATCATGAATCATATCTATAAACCCGCCCCTACTCGGTCAATATGTAAAAAGTCAGGCTCTGTCTGGGACTTCTCCCCTGCTCCCTTCTCCCCTGCTTCTTTTGAGGCAATGAGGTTAAAAAATGATTAAAAAGTTGAATAATATGACATGATTTCTAAATAAGTATTATTTCTTAGTGAT
>PWQB01000469.1 GCA_003556955.1 Nostocaceae cyanobacterium CSSed10_463m | reverse complement strand
TAATTTTTCCATAATCTAAGTGATGAATATGCCCTGCTCCCACTTTATTGGAACACAGAAAACATAATCCACCCATAACTTGAACATTACTGACAATTTGGGCAATGTCTTCTTCTACACCCAATCCATTCTGCAATACTAATACTACTCCACTATCTTTAACTATAGGTGGTAATAATTTTGGGAGTAAATGGTTTTGAGTCGTCTTGAGTGCCACTATGACTACATCACATTTTGGCATCTGCTCTACATTGTTATAGGCGTTAACTTGGGGAAGGGGAAAATCACCATCTTTTGATTCGATAAATAAACCAGATTTGCTGACGTGTTCATAGTCACTTCTGAGCAAAAAGTGGACATCTAAACCAGATTGTTGCAATTTAGCGCCATAAAATCCACCTAATGCACCAGTTCCGAGGATGGCGTACTTGCGGTTGCACATTGCTTATACACAGGATTTTCTGAGGATGATCATAAAACGATGTCACTGCGCCTCTCTACGCTTAACTTTATTTAATAAAATTTTAACCTATTTCACAATATTTTAATGTTTTTATAATAAAAAATATCACCGATTTCCGGTTTATTTGTGTTAAGTTCATTTTATTTATAACAACCTCTATAAAGAGTTTAAATTATGTTACACAAGTGGAGTGTTCACTTTAGGGATGTGTTAAAGTAAATTCAAACATCTAAAAATATGTTTATTTCTTATTTTGAAGATGTTAACATTAATCGCACTAAATTAATGCTTGATTTCAACGCTTTAGCTGAATTTTCTCGGACAAACTGCACAGGCATTTGTGCATTTCTTGTCCCAGCCAATATAGTTGCCACATCACTGACAATTCTCCTCACGGTATTGCGTCGCCCCCTCAATCAAATGTGGACATCTGTGGGACTTGCCACTATCTTCGCTTTAGTGATGATACTACACGTATTTACTTGGTTTATGATTGGTGTGGTCATGTTGCCTACTTATATATTGTTGTCTCTAGCAATCAGTTGTTTGCTGACTAACGTTGCAGCTATCCTCTGGTATAAGTACCAAGTTCGGAATAACCGTCAGACTCAAAGCGCTTAAAACTCCCGCTTCAATCGCTATTACAGCACATTTCATTGTGATGAGATACACAAGGGGGGACCATCTGCCCACCCCACAAGAGTTTCACTATTGCTGTTGTACTTCATATACCTGCAACCTGCTATAGGGTTAGTTAACGACAGTGAATATCCAAAAATTAGGTGTTGTTAAATTTTAACTCTTGTTTTTTGCGCCTGAAGCGCCTCTACGCGATCGCAATTTATATATAGCAACCGCCAAGGAGGTTAGGACATTGTTGATTGCTGAAAGCCTTGATGTAACTTGGTTTCTACTCAGAACTCAGCACTCAGAACTCAGCACTTTGCTATAGCAATCCTCAATAAATTAGGAATAGAAGGAGAAATCCTCGACTTCGTTAAGAAATCGGGGATTTAAAGCAGTTTTCATGTATTTGAACCACATCTGTCGTAAGGGCGCAAGGCCTTGCGCCCCTACCACGTGGTCTATTTACCTGAAAATAGCTGTAAAGCGGGTATATGAATGTTTACGGAATTATCCCGTTAATGGTATATGCTGCCCAGTAGTAAGGATGATTATAAAGTTTCTTATCGGGAACCATTTTACTGCTTCTATATAAATATGTTGCTAAATAAGCTTTAATTCTTAAATCATTAGGATTTAGATTATTTAGTAAGTCTTCATACCATTTAGTTAGTTCAGCCGCAGTTAATTCTTTTAACCATGATGTAGCTTCAGCTAAAGCAATAACTGGTGAATTATTCAGATGTAGTCTTCTATAGAACTCAATCATTACTAAAGTGCTGGCAGATGATTCTACAGTCCATAGGGTACTGACTACATGGGGTACTCCCCCACAGATGAAACCATTGGCTAAATCCATATATTCAGTAGTAATATTAGCGTTTTTGGTTCTTACTGTTTCACAAGAAGAAAGAGTCACTAATTTGTAACTACCGAGATTTTGTTGGCAGATTTCTTCTAAAATTATTTTATCTTCATCTACTAACATCAAGGCTGATTTTTTGGGTTCATTGTAGTTGTTGATCACACGCCCAGCAAAATGGAAAATATTATTATGATCAAATAAAGCCTTTAATACTTCATTTTTGGTAGCATTAGTTCCGTAGATACGTTGGGGATGATGGAACATCTGGCTAATAATTTCAGATTCCAATTTGGCAAATTTTGGTGGAGAAGAATTTGTACTGTTGGGGTATTCGATACTCAGCAACATTTGATGCGGCAATTGCCACATACTTTCAGCTTTGACAGACAAACCTTTTTGAATGCTGGGCAAATAACTAATAGTGAAATTATTTGCTGGTTCGTTCTGGAAGGGTGAGGAAATATTAAACAGAGTATGGAGAGGTAATTTATGTAAGTCGCGGTGAGGAATTAAAATTAGTTGGGTGATGTCTTCAAGTTCTTGGGTAATTGTGGAAATTTGGAGAATATTTTTGAGTTGCAACAGCTTTGCTTCCATATCCACTCGCCAAGGATGATTGCTTTTGCTGTGTTGGTCTTGGGCTTGATTTAGATAGTCTTCATATTCTTGCTGCCAATCTTCCAACCAATCTTCAAATTCAATTAAGCGTCTGACATCTTCTGGTAGAGGAAATTCATGAACAGGCTGGGCGTTTGCTTGTAAGTCTATGGTTCCAAAATTTTGTACGGGTGTAAATACTAAAATGGGTGATGGGGCTTGGTCTTTGATAATGAAGGTATGTAACGCTACTGGGCTAATATGCCAGTAAATAATTGCTGTGTGGGGATTGAGGAGTTGTTGAACTGAACTGTAGTAATGTGAGTAAATCTGTTCGTGCCAATCAGATAGTAGCCAAGTTAAACAGGAATTTTTGCCTTGTTCTGCCATTTCCCAGGCTTCTACTAAGTCGCCGTACTCGACTGCTAAATCAACTTCTAATTGACCAATTCCCGCAAATTTGAGGGCTAGTTGTTTTTTGCTTTCATCAGAAAGAGTGGTTTCGGTCAGTAGTTGTGCTAATAAATCGGCGGCTAGTTGCTGTAATTCTTGTGCTTGTGCTGTTTGACCTATACCCAAAAGTGTTTTAATCAGAGATTGCACAACCTCTAAATGTAACTCTGTAAAATCTCCTGTGGTGAGGGTTAACAGGGCTTGATCGTATTCGGCTATGGCTTGACACCAATAATTACGAGATGCAGCAGATTTTCTACCTCGTTCGTAATAAGTATTACCCTTTGCTATGTGTAGTCTTCCCCAACCTTCTGGGTGGGTATCTGGGCGAATGTGTTTTAATCCTTCTTCTAAGCTGGCTATTTTACCTTCATAACCGCCCTGCTGTAAGGCAGGATTTTGGGTGGAGATGCTAGTTAAGGAATTTAATGGTGTTTCACCACTTAAATGAGCAGCAGCTGTGCCTCGACCAATCCAAGCTTCCCAGTAGTCAAGTTTAATTTGTAAGGCGTTATCGTAGGTAACGATCGCTTCGGCAAATCTTTCTAAATGAAACAATGCTACTGCTTGATTGTACCAAGCTAAGTGAAAGTCGGGTTTGATGGCTATGGCATTGTGGTAGGAGGCGATCGCTTCTTCTCTCTGTCCTAAGTTGTCTAAAGCTATACCTCTGTTATACCAAGCTAAGTATAAATCTGGTTGCGTTGACAGGGCTTGATCCCAGGAGATGATCGCTTCTGACCAATTTCCTAAATTGAATAAGACTACACCCCGGTCAATCCAGACTTCATGAAAATCTGGTTGGATTTCTATGGCTTTGTCATAAGAGGCGATCGCTTCTGGATATTGCTCACTAACAGCTAAAGCGATACCTCGGTAATACCAGTTTTCTGGGTCTAGTGGTTCTAGATTTAGGGCTTGATCATAGCTGGAAATTGCCTCATTAACTTGACCCAATTTCAACAGGGCTAAAGCCTTGCTAGACAAAGCCTCTGGATTTTGGGGCTGAATTGCTATGGCTTGATTAAAAGAGGCGATCGCATCTTCATATTGTCCTAATTCGCCTAAAGTCCCGCCCCGGTTATACCAGGATTTGTAGTGATTGGGTTTGATGGCTATGGCTTGGTCATAAGAGGCGATCGCATCGGTAAAATATTCTAAATGGAATAAAGTCAAACCCCTGTTAAACCAATATTCATAGGCATCAGGATTGATTTCGATGGCTTGGTTATAAGAGGCGATCGCTCCTAGCAAATCACCTGTTCTGGCTTGTTGCAGACCTTGATAAAACCAAGTTTGAGCTTCAAAATTAGGTTGATTAACAGTAATAGCTGCTATCGGGTTAGTAGGTGTGAGATTAGCCGCCAGCTGTTGGACTAAATTAGTACTCTGATCCAACCTCACCAACAACTCATCCAAAGTATCCATATTTGCCACAGACTGATGATCATCTTCAGGAGAAGATATCATTGCTGGTTCTGATGGGATGAACTCAATCTGGGCTTGTGGTTCTTCTAAATCCCAGAAAAGTTCGCTTAAATTGCCAATTACATCTTCATTAGGTGGCGTGACAGGGGATGGTGCTGTGATTTCACCTTCTGCTACAGCATATTCCCAGATTCGTTGATCTGTATGCTCCGCCAATATTTCGGCAGTAGAATCTGTTTCAGGTGTTGCGGTGATTTCTGCCCCTTCATCTGTATGCTCCGCCAATATTTCGGCAGTAGAATCTGTTTCGGGTGTTGTGGTAATTTCCGCCCCTTCAGTGGAATCTTCCCAGATTCCTTGATCATCTGTATTCTCCGCCAGTATTTCGGCAGTAGAATCTGTTGGGAACCTTTTTGCTGTAATTTCAAATTCTGGGTCTTCAGATTCCCATAACAATTCGCCTAAATTGCGTATCAGTTCCTGACCTGGTGAATCTAGTGGAACTTCCGAAATATTGGACGTTGTGCTTTCACCCTGTTCATCCTCCTGGTTATGCTCGACAAATTCTCCTGTCAACAACCGGATACCAATGTCGTAAGCAAGCTCACCAACCTTGCCAATTCCCAGTTCACCTAGTTGCATCATCTGCTTTGCTAACTGATGATTAGGCACTGGTGACAACAGCAATTTTTCACCAAATATCAGCAGCCAATCTATCCACTGGTCAACAGTGATCCGATCCTCCATGCGTTGTAGATACTGGATCGCCCATTGTTGTCCTCGTCCTTGCTGAACACCTGCCAACAACTGGGTAAATAAAACCTCTAGATCCCCATTAGTTAACTCAGGGGGTGGTTGTACCACCTCCAATCCCCTGGAATCCTCTAAAGAAGGACTCTGTTTCTGACCACCGGGGTGCTTGGAAAACTTGTTAAGCCACTGCAATAGCTGCGTGAGCATCTGCTAAACTCTTGGATTTTATCTCTCCTAGATTATTGTAGCGATCGTTGTGTTAAAAAAATCAATAATTACGTAAAACCCACCGAAATTCAACAGGCTTTTGGCGATCTGATTATAAAAAGTATACAAAACTGGGTTATTTCAGGATTGGGGAAGAAGGGACTTCCTCTAGAGCAGGGCTATGAATGGTTGAACGGAAGTCCCCAGATCCCAGATCCCTTTGTCCCTGAATCGTGATACTGACGCTCACAGCAAAAGTCAATTCTGATTTGGATGGGATTGACTGGGAGCATGATATTGATTGACCAATTCCTGGATAATTAGTTGGGGATCATCTGTCTCAATGGCCAATTGCTGGGCAATTTGCTGCCGTAAACTCTGATCTTGCTGCAACATCACTAACAACTCATCTAAAGTGACAGTTTGGGTGGTTCCATCGTCGGGGAAATTTGCTTCCTGATTGATTTCTTCTGAAACTGGGTAATTATCTGGAGAGGGTAAATTGGTGTTGACTGCATCTGGCCCGTCATATTCCCATATTGGTTCACCTTGGTTGCGCGTTAATAGCTGCATTCCAATTTCATAAGCAACATCTCCAACTTTACCCACCCGTAGATTACCCAGTTGTACAAAGCGAGCCGCTAATTCATTGTTAGGTTTAGGTGATGCTAACAATCTTTCGCCAAAGCGCTGTAACCATTCTACCCAGCGTTCAGTTGAGACCCGATTTTCAATATTATGTAGCCAATTTTGCGCCCAATCTTGTCCTCTGGCTTGATGTACCCCTTCTATAAGTTCGTTGAAAAGAAATTCTAAGTCAGTATCGGTTAGGGGTGGCGCTGGTTTTTCTGGCACATTATCCCCCAGATTCGAGGGAGTTCGTTGGCCTCCAAACAAGCTGCGAAAAAGACCTTTAAACCATTGAATTAGCCGCCTAAGCATTTTTTTACACCCTTGAGTATTGTTAACTGAAATGTGTAGATTTAAAATCTCGCGTTTTTTCTAGGGTATGACACATACACAACCAATCTACAAAAGTTTAAAATGATTGCATCCCCAACTCGACTGGGTGCTGCTAACCAAAGTTGAAAGGCACTGAAGTCCTCTATCCATGTCTTACGAACCCCTCCACCATAAGTATCGCCCCAAGAGTTTTGCTGAACTGGTGGGACAAGAGGCGATCGCTACCACCCTCACCAACGCGATCAACACTGCTAAAATTGCCCCGGCCTATTTGTTTACAGGCCCCAGAGGCACGGGAAAGACTTCTAGCGCCCGGATTTTGGCTAAATCTTTAAATTGTCTCAACAGTAACCAACCCACTGCTGAACCCTGTGGAGTATGTGATGTTTGTCAAGGCATCACTAAGGGCTATTCTCTGGATGTGATAGAAATTGATGCTGCCAGCAACACTGGTGTAGATAATATTCGTGAGTTAATTGAAAAGGCACAGTTTGCCCCTGTACAGTGTCGGTACAAGGTTTATGTGGTCGATGAATGCCTGACTGGAGATACTCTGGTTTTAACTGATCAAGGACTCGTCAGAATTGATAACCCTAGTCTCAAGGGTAAGAAGGTGATGAGTTACAACGACTCATCCGGCGAGTGGCAATTCAAGCAAGTTGTTAGGTGGTTAGACCAAGGAGAACGTCAAACGCTGGTTATCAAGACAAATAACCGAGAAATTAGATGTACGGGTAATCATTTAATCAGGACAGACCAGGGATGGATACCAGCAAAAGACGTAAAAGAAGGAGCGAAGATACTATCTCCTGTGAATGTCACTAAATGGATTACAAGTTTGGAGACAGTCGAATCTGTTCACCTCGCTGGAGTTGAACGAGTCTATGACATTGAAGTGGCAGATAATCACAACTTTGTGGCAAATGGGCTTTTGGTGCATAATTGCCATATGCTCAGTACCGCAGCATTCAATGCGTTATTAAAAACATTAGAAGAACCACCGAAGCACGTAGTTTTTGTTTTAGCCACAACAGACCCGCAGCGAGTCTTACCAACGATTATTTCACGCTGCCAAAGATTTGATTTTAGACGTATTCAGTTGGAGGCGATGGTCAATCATTTAAGTGCGATCGCCTCGAAGGAAAATATTAATATTACTTCTGATGCTGTCACCTTAATCGGTCAAATTGCTCAGGGAGGATTGCGAGATGCAGAAAGTCTACTGGATCAATTAGCTTTGACTGTGGGTGAAGTAACACCAGATAAAGTTTGGGATTTGGTCGGTTCGGTGAGTGAACAAGACTTAATTGCCTTATTGAAGGCGATCGCTCAAAATCGAGCCGAAGGAGTTTTAGATTGTAGCCGGAAAATCCTCGATAGTGGACGAGAACCGCTAATTATTCTGCAAAATCTCGCCGCTTTATACAGAGATTTGCTAATAGCACAAACAGCAGCTAATCGTCAAGATTTAGTTACTTGTACTCAGCAAACCTGGACAGCTTTGCTGGAATTGTCCCAAAAACTCGATATGAGTACAATTTTGCTGGGACAGCAACACCTACGCACAGCAGAAGTGCAAATTAAAAATACCACCCAGCCACGCTTATGGTTGGAGGTGACACTACTAGGTTTATTGCCGAGTGCAAATGTTCAAACCCAAGCTGCAAGCACACCTCAGCGAGTAAATACGCCTGCTGTAGCTCCAAATTATTACCCAGTTGCTGCTGCACCTCAGCCCACAAATCACAATCAAACAGTTAACCCAGTATCTGCACCTCAGCCCACAAATCACAATCCGATAGTTAACCCAGTATCTGCACCTCAGCCGACAAATCACAATCAGACAGTTAACCCAGTATCTGCACCTCAGCCGACAAATCACAATCCGGTTCATCCCACCCCAACCACACCAGAACCTCAAACTCAAGCACCAGCACCTGTAAATAGTGAACCTGCACCACAGGAAGTTACAACACAATCAGGGTATGACTTAAATCAAGTTTGGCAACAGGTCTGTATGAATATTCAGATGCCTTCTCGCCAAGCTTTACTGGGTCAAATGTGTCAAATTACAGAGTTTAACGGGAACGTGGTTCGTGTTGCTGTCAGAGGCGCTTGGTTAGACACACTTAAATCTGATCTACCAGTGATTACAGCTGCTTTCCAACATATTTTTCAGCGCGAAATCCAGGTTTATTTGGAAAAAGGAACTTCTTCTACTTCTAAATCAACAAGAACAAATCCTCAACAACAAAATCCTCCTACCGTTCAGCAACCACCAGCACCCAACTATAATCAGCAAATTCAATCCTTTGCACCAGCTACGCCAACACCAACACCAACGCCAACACCAGTAGCAACACCAGCCAAAACCGAATCAAAGACAAGTACAGCTAGGGTACAAACCTTACCCCCGCAACAAACACCAAGGCCTTTGGCTGAATGGGAAACTGATGAAGTGGCGATCGCCGCCAAGCGTCTAGCGGATTTCTTCAATGGTCAAGTTATCCGCTTTACAGACGATGGAATAGATTCGCCTGAATCTATGGCTACATCTGAGGGCTTGGATGAACCAGAAATAGATGATGATTAATCATTGACACTTACCCAATATTTCTGCCAAAAAATTCGAGTCGCCATGAGGGGAAAAAGAACAAGTGCAAATTTTCTTCAAAATTTACTCGTAAGGGACTTCCAAATAAAAAATACTCAATCACCTAACGCAAAAAACCTCTCAAACTCTCATAACTCTGTGACCTCTGTGTCTCTGTGGTAGCCTTCGGCAAGCTACGCTAACGTTTAATTGGATGACTTATTTCTTGGAAGTCCCTAAGAATCGCCACAAATTG
>PWQB01000545.1 GCA_003556955.1 Nostocaceae cyanobacterium CSSed10_463m | reverse complement strand
TCAGGTTGGTCAGTTAACAGTAGGTGATTTTGCCTTATTTATCTATAACCTCTCTTTTGTGACTGGCTTTTTTTATTATCTAGGTAACTTTATGGCGTTATCTAAGCACACAGAAGTGTCTCTATTAATTCTACTAATTTTCTCCTGACCTGTTCATCAGGAACTTGTCTACTCCTCTCAATTAAACTCCGCGCTTTGACACTCGCCTGTTCTGGTGGTTCCACTACCAATGTGAGAGTTCCTAAACCAATTGATTGATTAGTTAAGTCTCTCAACTTATCTAGGTAAATTACTTGCACTCGTTGACTTTCAAAGAACTCCCAATAGCGGATCGGGATACCGGGATCGAGCCGGCGACTCATCCAAATCACAGTTCCTCGCCAATCATTGCGTATTTCCGTCTTATCCAGATACATAAAAACTTCCGTGAGGAGACGGGAATAAAGTCCGGTATCTGGTTGAAACTGAAATTCAGTGAAATGAATTGGACGTTCTAAATCTGGTTGTTTGGGTAAAAATACCCCATCAATGCGAAAATTTGTTTGCTTAACTTCTACTGATAAAAATTCATAGGCTTCTGCTTGCACTGGAGATTGACCCAGCAATTCAAAGAAAACGCCAGGAAATGTTTTGAACAGTCGATAGAGAATTGAATCAGTTTTCACACACTCAAAAAAGCTACATACTTGGTTTTTACTCAGCACTCAGCACTCAGCACTCAGCACTTTGCTATACCTTGTCTCTGGTGTAGGAGGGATGCGGACTAAAAGATGAGAACGAAGTGTCCCAGGTAGCTTGGGAGGTAAAACATATCCATCTTGACTCTCTTGATAAAGCTGGCTGAACTCCAACAAATCAGTTATACAATCCTCTGTCAAATCCACAAAGTGGTATGTATATTTTTGCGGACAAACAAAGCTGATAGCACAAGAATATTTTTTAACGCAAGTCCACAAACACCCCACCGGCTGTATATTGAGACTGCTGTAAATTGAATAGTTTTTTTGCACTTCCAGCAGCTTTAGCAATAGTTGATTTCCTTCAGCGCGTTCGTCTGCTTCTTCATGAGAGAGAATTTTACTGCACGATGTACAAACAAATAAGGTGTGAAGTTTCATTATTCAACTATATTTATATGAACTGTGTTGTAAATTAGGGTGTGTTAACGAGATATTGGAATAAATCATCAATAATCGCGTTTGCAGCTAACATACCACTACCAATCCAGTAACTTGGAACTACATAAACTTTATTGTTACGTACAGCTTTTAATTTTTTCCACAGAGGACTTGCTTGTAATTCCTCTAATTTCTTTTTAGCTGTTTGATTTCCTTGGGGATTATTTTCGTGTGTCCAAATAAATATCACATCCCCATCTGCTTTTTCCATTAATTCCTTACTGATAGATACTTGAATGGGATTACCAAATAATTTTTCTGCTTCCGATGCTGTGAAATTTTGGGATTCTGGGCGAGATAATCCTGCATCTTGTAAAACTATGCCACAAAAAGAATCCCGGAGATAAAGATTAATTCTATCTGGATAAACTCGCACTACTGAAACTTTAATTTTGGCTAAATCTTCCCCCATCTTTTCCTGAAATTCAGCCAGACGACGGTAATAATTTTCTGTGACTTCTTTAGCAGTTTCTTCCTTACCTAAACCGACACCAATGTTATTAAATGCCTCTTTCCATTGACCACTATTTTCAAATTTAAATAAAACTGTAGGTGCGATGTTGGATAAGAGAGAATACATTGATTGTAAATGGTTAAACCCGATAAGCAAGTCTGGTTTAATTCCCAAAATACTTTCTAAATTAGGTTCGCCCATTGTACCGATGTTGTTCACTGCTGTCATCTGGTCTCGCCAATGTGAGGAAAACTCGGAAATTACGCTACCAACGGGTTGAATACCTAATGCGATCGCACTTTCTAAAGAAGCAGAATCTAAAGTTACCAGTCGCTCAAATTTTTCGGGAACACAGGTGATTCCCGCCGAGTGTTCAACCTGACGACAAGCTGTATTTGTTATTTTTTCATTAATAGGTAGAGAACCACCATGATGACAAGCTACAGTCAGCAATAAAGTACAAAACATTACTATCACCAATCGCCACCAGCGAGTAAATATTTTGAATTTGATATAACTGTCATTCATGATGGTTACTAAATACCTGATTTTCGTCAGAATTAAAATGTTACGGAAAAACTACCAATAACTGTTAATGGTGCGCCAGGTTCTATGGCTGCTCGTCCAAAGTTATTAGACTTGAAATATCTGACATCAAATAAATTCTGGATGTTGATTCCCGCCCGCCAATTGTTACGTTGATAAAAAATAGCTGCATCTGTACGTAGATAACTTGGTAGATCAAAGGTATCACTAAAATCACCTGCTCTTTCACCTACATAAAATAGTCCGGCTCCAAAGCCTAAACCCTGTAAACCACCGCTTTGAATGCGATAAGTTGACCACAAACTAGCTGTATGTCTGGGTGTATTTTGGTTACGACTACCCACCGGGAGGTCAAAACTTTCGGCGGTAACTGCTGCGTCAATTAAGCCGTAGGAGGCAATAATATTCCAACCAGGGAGAATTTCTCCAGCAATATCTAGTTCAATTCCTTGGCTGCGGATCTTACCAATAGGAATACTAAAATCAGGATTATCAGGGTCAGTGGTGGCAATGTTGGATTTTGTAATGTTATATGCTGACAGTGTTGCAGCTAATCTACCCTCGAACAATTCACCCCGGATACCTACTTCATATTGAGTACCCCGTTCAGGGTCAAGAATAGAACCATCAGCGCTGGTGCCAAAATTGGGAGCAAAAGAACGAGCGAAGTTAGCAAATAAAGAAATCGGTTCAATTGGTTGATAGACAACACCTATCTGTGGACTAAAGGCTGTATCTGACTGTTCTGACCTATTACCTGTATTGACATTGAGATTATTTTGTTCGACAAAATCTAAACGACCACCAATTAAAAATTTGAGATTATCTGCGATCGCCATTTGATCCTGCAAGAATATCCCTAATCTATCAGTCCGGTTGTTGTTATTACGGCCTGGTGGTCTGAGTTCAGAACGAGCAGGTCTAGGAACTAGATTATATTCTGGATTAAAAATGTTGATTCCTGGTGTCACTCCTGGAAATGCTTGTCTATTAGTTCCTACGGCTGTTTGTCGATTTAGGTCTACTCCAAAAGTCAAATTGTGCTTAATTGAACCAGTTTCAAACTTGCTTGTAATATCGGTTTGCAGTGCGTATAGTTCGTCATAGTCATCATTAGAGTTAAATGTACGTGATAGGATGCCTGTTTCTTCATTCAAACGACCAGCTTGCGCTCGAAAGTCAAAAGTTTTGGAACCACGATACTGAAACACATTGCGGAGTTGCAAATTTTCATTAAATTTATGCTCTATACGGTAGCCTAAGTTGAGTGTCTCGGCGCGGAAAAAATCATCAGGTTCACCGAGAATACGTGTAAGAGGAATATCAGCAATACCTCTACCAATCGCCACAAGTCCCCGGTCAAAGGGTCTTTCATCATTGAGATAGCTGGCTTCAAAGGTAATGGCTGTAGCGTCGTTAACATTCCACTGCACCACAGGAGCAATAAAATATCGTTGAAGATTTTGGTTGAAATCTCGAAACCCATCTGAGCGTTGAAATGCAGCATTGAGTCGGTAGAGTACACGGCCATCTTCTGTCAAAGGCCCTGACAAATCAATAGTGGGGCGGACAAATCCAAAGCTACCAACCTGTAAATCAGCTGCAAAATAAGGTTCTGATAGTGGCTGCTTGGTGACTAAGTTAACGATGCCTCCTGGTTCAACATTGCCAAATAAGATAGAAGCTGGGCCTTTGAGTACCTCTATGCGCTCAATATTAGCGGTTTCTGAAAATGTTCCTCTGAGATTACGCAAACCATCTGTAAATAAACCTGTAAGGAAAAAACCCCGGATATTTAACTGATCATTGGTACCACCAAAACCACCATCTTGGACAACACCACTGACATTACGAATGGCTTCTGTAACGGTAGTAATGGATTGGTCTTTGATTACCTGCTCTGGAATTACTTGAATTGATCTAGGTACATCACGTAAAGGTGTATCAGTGCGAGTTGCAGTCCCAGCACGAGGAACCAAGTAATCGTTTTGTTGTTGACCTGTAACTATAAGTTCAATCGGTGCTTCTGGCTGAGTTTCGCTGGTGGTTTGTTCTGGTGGGGTTTCTGGTGACTGTGCAGCTGTGGTGGTTGCTGTTACACCGATAATCAAACCTTGGTCACTATCAAATAACTGGACTTGGGGCGCATCGGTTTCACCTGTGAGCGTAAGGCGAATGGTGTTTGCATCCAAGTTGGTAACTATAACTTCAGTAATTCCCGACGTAGGGTTTTCTTGACGAAATAATGTCTCACCGCTAGGTAAGTTTAATTGGGAATTAGGAATATCCACAACATAGCTATTTCCTGCACTCTGATTTGTGATTTGGAGTTGATCTGATTGATTAGTTACTAAAATTACCTCTAAGCCTGTGTCTGTGGCTTGTAAGTTGATACCCGTTACCTGAATCAGAGACTGAGCTAGTAACTGCTGAATATTTAATTGTTCGATGTTGCTTAATTGAGAAGTTTTATCTATTGGTTTTTGGTGAGCTTCAGCCAAAACGGGTAAACTCACCCACACGAAAGCCAAACTGGTCATCCAAGCTAGTTTCTGCACTTGATTTAACATCACTCTCTTCACCACATAAATCAGGACTGGGGAAATGGGTACTGGGGAATAAATCTCAGCACCAACCTATACCCGCGCTATTAGTTAATAATCACTATCAAGAAGATTACAGTAAACTGATTAAGTATGGGTGAAGACTATGATCGCCAAACGGAGTTTTATGATCGTTATACGGAGTATTTCACTGTGTGAATTTTTCGTCTGCGTCGGTATTCACTGGGGTTAACACCAAATTTGCGCCTAAATGCGGCGGCAAAATCG
Organism: Nostocaceae cyanobacterium CSSed10_463m; assembly: GCA_003556955.1. The sequence continues at coordinate 4,220 of PWQB01000545.1, read as the reverse complement.
CCTCGATGGGAAAAACCAACTGACTTGGCTGCTGTGTACACAGTGATGTTACCATCTGCTAACATTTGGCGCGATCGCTCCATGCGACAATCATGGAGATAGCCAAACACTGTGGTCTCAAACACCTGCTTAAATCCTATTTTCAACTTATTGTCATTAATTCCCACCATCCGCGCCAATTCCATTAACGAAGGTGGCTGATCTAACTGCTTCAATAAAATTTCACTGGCGTAATGAATCCGCTCAATGTCCTCTGCGTTTAAAATTTTGCTGGTTGTCTCCACCGTCTGAGTTTCCAAGAATTGATCAACCTGAAGCGCCATCAATTCCCAAACTTTGCTTTCCAGATACACCCGCTTTGTGTTTCCCTGATACGGACAGCCTAATATTTGTTGTAGTGCCATTTGCATTGCCGGGGTAGTCTTTCCGTAACGTTCATAGTATCTTTGATTTGATTTACGGATTAATGGTTGCAAGTTTGTCGGTAGTTCTCCCATATTCCCGAACCATTGGCAAAATAATTCAGGTTTTACATGAACACTTACCCAGGCGACTGGTTGAACGGCTGAAAGTTCTAAATTTTCCCCTGGTGCTAAACCGCTACCAAAAAAGCCATAGCTTCCAGCCTTCACACCTGAAAGGTCGAAAGTATACTCAACCGGATGTTCTCGATCACAGGATTTTGTAATTACTTCATCATGCAATTGATAGTTGGCAATATGTAAATCTAATCCTGTTCGTAAATCGATATACCGAGTGTAACCGTTACCCAATTTCACCGGATACTGATAAGTGACATCAAATCCATCAGAGGTATCAGGTGTGGGTTGATTCTCCTCACTTTCATAGACGAGTTCCTGGTAAGCGGATTGGGAAAGGATAAGAGTCATAGGGTGATTTGCTGCTGGCAATTTGACAACGGTGTGCTTAATTGTCAGCAATTGCTAATTTTAATAAGAATAACTTGCAACTATTAAAGCATAAATATCACCTAAATACTACGGATGTATAGCAATAAACTATAAATCACTGCCCATTTTCTGCTTAAATACTGCCAGACGACTGTATGCAATGTCTTCCTCTTACCTATGAGATTTAAAAGCTTGTAGTCAGGACTTTAGTCCTTCTATGTTGGTCTATGTAACTGAAAGTCCCTATAAATTAGGTTTTTATTAAGAAATCCTGATAATTATTTGCAATTACCAAGTAACTTCCTGTAGGATAGCTGATCGAAGATAAAAGAAATTGTCCAAGGACTAGCAAGCCATTTGCCGTATAATTTGTGATAATTCACACGTATAAATTAACGCCAGTTGTGTCAGTCCAGAACTTGAAAATTAATTGACCACCTGATCTGACCATCTCATCATAACCAGAGAAATTATGAAATCATTACTTCGTCGGGGTAAAACATTCGGTATAGTTACTACTGCTGTATTGTTAAGTTTATTTGGTAGCAGTACATCTGTATTCGCATTATCACAAGAACAAATTAAACAAAAACTGGATGCTGTACCAGTATATTTAATCACTAATAAACAAGGTTCACCATTAACTCGTTCTATCCCAGCCGAGCAAAACGGCCAAAAAGCTGTGACAGTAGCTGGTGTGTATATGAGTCAGCAAGAAGCTGAGGCTGTAATTACCGAATTACGGAATGCTAAAGATAAAGACCAACGATTAGCAGATTTAGTAAAAGATTTAAAAGTAGAAGTTGTACCACTAGGATTTATTTATCAACAGTTAAAACAGTCTGAAAATCAGCCAGATCCGGTTGTATTTTCCCTGCAACCAGTAAAACAAGAGGTGACAGCAGCAAAAGATTTACTGCGTCAAAGTGGTGAAAAAGTTGAACAATTTCCAGGTGTACCTCTATTTGTAGTCAGATTTGCTGCTGATAAAGGATATGTAGCTATCAAATCCAATACTGATAATAGGGAAATAATTCCGATGTTTTTAAGCAAGCAAGACGCACAAGGTTTATTAAACCAAGTGAAACCTGAGTTTGCTAAGGCTGAGATTCAAGTCATAGATATCGATTCAGTCATTGAAACTTTAGAACAAAAAAATGACGAATGGTTCAAGCAAGTAGTTATTGTCCCATCTCCAGAGTCGAGAAAGTTTCTTGAGAGATTACCTCGATAATAGTCAACTTCGTTCAGTTGAGCCTGGGGACTCCCGCGAATCCGTTGAATGCTAAAAAATTGCGATCGCCCAAAATAAATTCAGGCGATCGCTTGTAGATTCTATTGACAAATCGAGCTGAAGCAGCTACAGATTACAACAGTTTAATGTTCGAGAAAATAAACTCTTGAGTAGAAACCTTTCCGGCTGTTTCAGTGCGAATCTCACGCCGATTTAAGATGAAATATTCACCAACTTTTTCATATTCATCGGTAAACTCACTTCTACCACCCTTTTGTTCCCCGGTTTTGGGGTCATGGTATACAGAGTCATAGGTGTGAGATAAATAACCTGCACCAGTATCATGACTGCTAAAGGTGTTAATGGTCACAAAAGTACCGTGGATTAAACGGTGAACGTGGCAAACTTCGTTATTGCGAACTTTATATTTATCGCCTTCGGCTTTACCACCAACTAAAATTTCAGTTGCACCAGTTTCTTCAGTATTGCCATAGCTGAATTTATTCTCACTGTGGGTATCTTCAAAGCTGCGGCGCACACGGTGAATAGCTATTTCCCAAGCTTGACCGTGGATGGATTTTTTGGCTTGCTCATCTTCTATGTCTAACACTTCCGCCTTGAGGTTAGCGTCAATGACTACCTTACCTGTAAATACTTTCTCGTCATATTTATAAGTAATATCTGCGGTATAACCAGGGAAAGTCTTGTCCCAAGTGTAGCGATTTTCGTAAGCAGCCCGGAAAAGTTCCTGAGCCGAAAGTTGTGTAATTGTCATCATGCTTCTCCTAGCGTGATTAGCTCTATTAGCGTTTTATCTTGGCTAGTATTAGCATAGAGGTAAATACGAAGCTTCGCATAGTCCCCAAGTGGGTACACTTATGCCTAATTCTCTTTACGTTGTATTTCAAGCGATCGCTAATGTCAACAACGAGCAGCAACTAAGACTGTCTCTCATGGATAAAATTGGTGAGTATTTTGGCGTACAACATTGCGGTATCTATCTGATTGATGAACAACCAAATTCAGAAATGAATGTTCCGACTATTCCCGCAGTCTGTATGGAGAATAACCCAGTCGGGCGCTATGTGGTGGAACGGCACGCTCCCGCCCATGAACAATTAATATTATCACCAGGAGATTGGAAACATTTCTGTTCGCGTCAAGACCATGAACACGTGATGACTGGGCCGATTGTTTGCGACGGTCGTCTGGTGGGAACATTAAACTTAGCCCGCAATCAAGGCACTGAAGCCTTTAATGCCGATGATTTAGCTGATTTTAGCGCTTTGTGCATTCATTTATCAGCCAAACTTGCCACTCTCCGAGCCAAAGAAGCAAAAATATCCAATTCTTTGTTAGTAAGTCCTTTAACCCCCCGTGAGCTAGAAATTGCCGAGTTAGTCGCCCAGGGGTTAACAAATGCGGAAATTGGTCGCCGATTGTGGATAACACAAAATTCTGTCAAGCAAGCCCTCAAACGAATGTTTCGCAAGCTTGGTGTTTCGGCTCGCAGTGAAATGGTTGCAAAGCTACATTTAATCTCTCTGAATTAGTTATAAGGGCGGGTTTACCGAGATTTGTATTTTCCTACAAATAACTTCGGCTAACCCGCCCCTACTTTTTTAAGGACGAGGGGCGTTGAAAGCGTCCCAGGCGGCTTGAGCAGCATCTTGCAAGCGATCGCCAAAATCTGTAATTTCTTTAATTAGCAAGTGCCAATTTTTCTCTGTTTCTTCTTGCATGGTAGCCCAAGAATTCTCCAAGCGATCGCGCGAGATTAGTTTTTCCCGTTCAATGGCTTCTCTAGCTTGGCGCACAGCATTCAAATAAGTTTCACGCGTCAGAGTCCCGGCGGAATCGGCCTCCGTTTGAGCGCGTCTTTTTAGCGCTTCAATCAACGCTTTAGTTTCACGCTTAATTTCATCAGTCTCACCAGCCATTTCGGTTTCTACCATTTCATCAGTTTGAGGGCTGATTTCCACAATTGCTGTAGATTCTCTGGGTTCGTTGTTGTGAGGATTCATAATTTAATATCCTTAAATTGCAAAACTTCTGTTTCGGTTCAGAACTCTAGT
>PWQB01000598.1 GCA_003556955.1 Nostocaceae cyanobacterium CSSed10_463m | reverse complement strand
CAACTCTACAGCAGCAGAAAATTAGAATTCGTTTACAGGCTTTTGACCGTCGTTTATTAGACACATCTTGCGAGAAGATTGTAGATACGGCAAACAGGACTAACGCTACAGCCATAGGCCCAATTCCCTTACCAACAAAACGTAAAATCTACTGTGTGCTGCGATCGCCTCACGTAGATAAAGACGCACGGGAACACTTTGAAACCCGTACCCATCGCCGGATTATTGACATTTATCAGCCTTCGTCTAAAACTATTGATGCCCTGATGAAACTAGATTTGCCTTCTGGTGTGGACATTGAAGTAAAACTATAATTTAGTCCTTGGTTATGAGTCATTAGTCCTTGGTCATTAAGACTATTTTAGAGATCCGATTCATCGCTTCTCTAGTGATGGCTCCCTCCTTCAGTCCTCTTTTGGTGAAAAGCAGAAAATTTATGTTTTCATGTCCAGAGGATGCTTTAAATTCATTGCTATGAAAATTTGCCTAGCCCTGAGATAAATTTCTTCAGGGCTTTTTATTGCTTAGGAAACAAATGATAGAATATAAACAAAGTACGGGAAAAGCAGAAAATAATAACTTTTAAAATTAAATTTATAGCAAGATAACAATGACATCCTCGAATATAATTGCAGTTCGTGAACTACCTCTGTTCCCGTTACCTGAAGTAGTTCTATTTCCTACTAGACCGTTGCCCCTACACGTCTTTGAGTTTCGCTACCGTATCATGATGAACACGATATTGGAGAGCGATCGCAGGTTCGGTGTATTAATGGTCGATCCAGTAGACGGTAAAATTGCCAATGTTGGTTGCTGTGCCGAAATTATTCATTACCAACGGCTGCCTGATGATCGCATGAAAATGTTAACCTTGGGACAGCAAAGATTTCGCGTCTTAGAGTATGTGCGTGAAAAACCTTACCGTGTAGGCTTAGTGCAGTGGTTAGAAGACCAACCACCAAGCAAAGATTTACGTCCTTTGGCTACTGAGGTGGAACAGCTACTGCGTGATGTAGTCCGTCTGTCAGCCAAGTTAACTGACCAAAATATGGAATTACCAGAAGAATTACCAGACTTGCCCACAGAACTTTCTTATTGGGTGGCTAGTAACCTCTATGGTGTAGCCTCAGAGCAACAGGCATTACTAGAAACACAAGATACTGTGCTGCGCCTGGAAAGAGAAGCGGAAATTTTGACTTCTACTCGCAATCATCTAGCAGCCCGTGCTGTTCTCAAAGATACTTTTAATAATTCGTAATTACGGGTTAAGCTTCGATGCTGATGGGTAGAACATGATAGCTACCAAAAAACTGATATTCTTCGATATGCTGTTTTAATTGCAATAGAGCAGATTGTGTTTGTGCTTGTTCAACATCTGCTTCTAAGTCAAGAAAAAACAAGTATTCCCCTAGTGATCGCTTTGTTGGTCGAGATTCAATTCGGCTCAGGTTAATTCCTAGTTGAGCAAATACTTGTAGCGGTTTGACTAGCGCCCCAGGTACATTTGCGGGGACACTGAAAGCCAGGGAAGTATGAGTGGAGACGTTGCCAGCAATGTCTCCAATAGTTGAACTATGGATGAGATCGTCTTGACTTTGACTGACCACCCAAAAACGAGTGCAGTTTTCTGGATAGTCGTTAATGTTACTTCTTAATATAGGTAAGTTATAAATTTGAGCCGCTCTAGTGGATGCGATCGCCCCTGCTGTTAAATCCTGATCTAGTCTTTGTAGAGCTTCAGTTGTAGAATTACTGGGTATTAGCTGCACCCTGGGGAGAAATTTCCCCAACCATCCTTGACATTGTGCCAAAGCCTGTGGGTGAGAATAAACAGTTTGAATACTATCTAAACTTGTGGCACAGGAAATAAAAGCATGAGCAATGGGCATAACCAAAGCTAACTGAATCCGCAGACTATCCAATTGCCACATTGTGTCCATCGTCATAGTTACACTCCCCTCAATAGAATTTTCTACTGGTACAACAGCTAACTGGGTTTGTCCACTAGCAACGGCTTGGAGTGATTGAGCAATGCTGGAATAGGGGCATAACACAGCTTGATTATCTGTTTTTTCAGCTAACCAGTTGGCGTAAAACACAGTTGCTTGTTCTGCGTAAGTACCAGGAGGCCCTAAATGAGCAATGGATATCGTCACAGCGTTTAGTCCTTAATTATTTGTTTAGTTGAGAATAGAGTGAATTAACAGACTAGAAAACAGAGACTAGGGAAATTCCCAATACCCCGTAACCAGACCGAAAATACCTCTTTCCATGACTTTAATCAATCATTCCATAAATTTAATCAATAATAGAAGTATTAACAATTAGGGTCTTTTAAATTCATGGCTACCCAGTTTAATGCCTGCCAAACTGTCAAAATTAATGTTCCACCACAACCTATTCCTATTCAATACTACTTGCGTCAGCCTCAACGTATAGTCAATGCTTTAGCTGATAATAGCCGCATAGAACAGCTTTCAGAAGAAGTATTTCGTTTGAAAATGCGACCTTTAACCTTTCTGTCCCTGAGTATTCAACCCACTGTGGACATGAGAATTTGGGCAGAAACAAATGGCACAATTAAACTGCGATCGCTAGGTTGTAAAATCCTCGGCTTTGAGTATATTAACCAGCGCTTCGCTTTAAATTTACAAGGACATTTGTCTCTGCACCAGATAAATAGTGTTACTAGCCTGCAAGGAAGAGCCGATTTAGAGGTACAGGTGGAGATACCACCACCATTTTCTTTTACTCCCAAGGCAATTTTAGAAACCACTGGTAATGGTTTGCTCAAGAGTGTACTGATGACGGTTAAACAACGCTTGTTACATCACCTTTTAGCTGACTATCGTTGCTGGGTAACATCACAAATGTCAGCCAATGTGCTAGATCATGACGGTGGGGACTTGCCCCTTGGTGAATCATTGAATAATTCGTAAGATTTTCACCAATCACCAGGTTGAATTTGGGCGTGCTGAATAAAGGTGAAAGCTTTATCCATCAAGGGTGTAAGGAACTTAGAAAGTTAAAAAGGTGGAAGGAATCAGACTTGTGAAGATGAAAAATTATGCCTTGATTACATAGTCATATATTTTCACCAAGATAAATCCTCAAAACCCTGTTCCCTATCCTCACACATAACTTCTTCACCAATCACCGCGTTGAATTTGACAAGGACGAAATGATTTGCGATGCAGTGGTGATGGACCGTGTTGTTGCAGCGCTACTAAATGTTTGTGACTACCATAGCCCTTATTCTGCTCTAGATTATACAGGGGGTACTTTAATGCTAGACGCATGATCAAGTCATCACGCCAAACTTTAGCCACAATACTAGCTGCTGCTATCGTTAGCGATCGCTCGTCCCCCTTGACTATTGTTTCTTGCGGTATTCTCAAATTTTGAATCGGCTGATTACCATCAACCAAGCATAACTGAGGCTGTACCTTCAGTTTCAGTACAGCCCGCTTCATAGCTAACAACGTTGCCTGCAAAATATTTATTTCGTCAATTTCAATAGTTGAAGCAAAACCAATTTTCCAGTCTGTCGCCAGCCCACAAATTTGCTGTGCTAGCTTAGTTCTCCGAGAACTAGACAGCTTTTTACTATCTTTAATGCCAACTTCTATCAGTTTTGGCAAAGCACAAGCAGGCAAAATCACCGCCGCCGCCACCACTGGACCAAAGAGCGCCCCTCGCCCAACTTCATCTATGCCCGCAACTAACCCTGGAATCTCGGACAAAGTTGACCCGGAGGGAAGTTGCAGGGCTGGAGACAACTCCAGCCAAAGTGGTTGGTCTGGAAGTGCTGGTGAACAAATATCTGCGGTAGTTTGCTCTGTCTTGAGCATAAGACAGTTAATTATCCTCTGATGTGGAAGAATCTGACTCTAGAGCTGAGGAACGACGACGGCGGCGACGGTTACCAGTAGAAATATGATTCACTGGAGTTTCGTCAGCGTTTGTTTCCACATCCATTGACTCATTTGTATTTTTCAGAGCTTCGACTGCACTTTCTTCGACTACGCTCTGGGGTTTCTGTTCTAACTCAACTGGTGATGTCTTGATTTCAGAGTTGACTTCACTGCTGACTGTATTGATTGGAGTTGATTCTGGAGTTGATTCTGAAGTTGATTCAGTTATTTTAGTTCTAACCGCATCTGGTCCGATGATGTTAATAATTACAGACTTGGGACTTTTAACTTCCTGGTCTAACTTAACTAAAGGAGAAACTCCCATCAATGCGAACACATCTTGTTCCTCTAGAGTCATTTCTACACTTCTAATTTCCGGTGGTTCTACCACTGGTTTAACCGGCTCTACCTTGGTGACTTTATTGGTTCGACTTAGGGAAGTATTGGACTGAGGAGAGCTAAAGGAAGAAGTGCGTTCTGCCCTTTCATTCCAACCCGACTTACCCAAGTTAGGGGAAGGAATTTCTGGTGTGGATCTTTCTATGTCAGGGACTGAGCGCAGCCGCAGTTCAAGGTCATTATCCGATTCTAAATCTGGTTCGTTGTCGAAACCTAATGGCAGAGGACTCACCCGACCTATGGATTCACCACGTAAACTCTCATCTTTTCCATTGGCTCCATTGATAGCTGGTCGATTACGACGCACACGGGTACGACGCTTGCTGTCCCCTGGTTCTTGATAGCTGGGATGATTAATTAAATCCAAGGGGCTGATATCAGAGTCACCATCAAATACGTCGCCAAAGCTATCATAAGTTTCCCGTGGTTCGGTGATACGAGTCGTGGGCAGCCGTGGTTCTTTTTGGGGTGAGGATACTTTGGACTGAGTGTAGCCGAAATCAAATCGATCTGGTAATTCTGCTGTGGTTGGTAATCGGGGTTCTGTGTCTCCCGGCAGATGCATAATATGTCCCAAACCACCGCAGGTTGGGCAAGTATGACCAAACAATTCGTAAACATTTTGACCTTGGCGCTTACGGGTAAGTTCTACCAGTCCTAATTCAGTGAGTTGGGCAATCTGAGGACGAGCTTTGTCTGCCTTCAGTGCCTTATTAAAATGTTCTAGAACTTGTAATTGATCACGCCGTGACTCCATATCAATGAAATCAACTACAATTACTCCGGCAATATTTCGCAGACGTAACTGACGGGCAATTTCTGTTGCTGCTTCGCAGTTTGTCCACAAAACTGTTTCTCTGGCTGTTGCCGAGCGAGTGAAGGAACCAGAGTTGACATCAACTACAGTTAATGCTTCGGTGGGTTCAATGATAATATATCCCCCAGAAGGTAAGTCTACTCTGGGTTTTAGGGCTTCTTTAATTGCGGCACTAATGCGGAAGTACTCTAAAATTGGAGAGCGATCGCGGTGATGGTCAATTAATACACCCTGTGGTGTTTGTCCTCCACTCCAGTTCTGCAAGTAATGTTTGACTCGTTTCAAACCAGTACTAGAATCCACGACGATTCGATTCACATCAGCACCGTACATATCTCGCAGTACGCGCTGAATAAAGTCATCATCTCGATTCAGTAGTGCGGGCGCACGGGTAGAATGTGCTTCTTGCTGAATGGCATCCCATTGCTTTTGCAACAGTTCCAAATCTTCAATAATCGCTTCTTCTGGTTTACCTTCTGCTTCTGTACGTACCAGCAGACCCATTCCCGCAGGTTTGATCAAAATTGCCAATGCTCGCAAGCGGTTCCGCTCACTTTCACTTTTAATTCGTCGGGATAAATTTACACCCCTACCATAGGGCATTAACACTACATAGCGTCCAGGTGATGTGATGTTACCTGTGAGCCTTGGTCCCTTTGACCCGGTTGGCTCTTTCATCACTTGTACTAACACCTTTTGCTGTGGTGCTAATAGTTCTGTGATTGCTGCTGCTGTGCGCTTGAGCTTTAATGGACCCAAATCAGTTACATGGATAAAGCCGTTACGCTCTGGGTCGCCGATATTGACAAAAGCCGCATCTATTCCAGGTAATACGTTTTCTACTACACCTAAGTAGACATCACCAATTTGGTGATGACCAGTAGCAACAACGAGTTCTTGTATTTGATCTTCAGAAAATACAGCCGCAATTTGATGCTGTTCTGCGATAATAATTTGCTTTGGCATTCAATTTCCTCAAAAATTGGCAGCACCAACGAGAGCTATGGAGGAGATGTTATCCCTTTCGCCCCTCTTCCCCAAAGGCGCTGCTGATCATAAAAATTGTGACTTCTTTGCTCAAAATGAAAGAGCTATTGACTAAAGGGTGGCGTTGATAGGGCTGATTATTCCAAAACGCCTGCATACTGTTTAAGCAAATAAATCAACCGTCCGTGGTTGATTTTTTATGCAATACCCTTACCATCTAGGGATTAGGAATTTAGCAGTTGTTTAAAAAGCATAGAGGAAGAGTTGCCGACGGAGCCTGTTTTTAAGTTACTAGTTCACAAGGTAGGTATAGAGAGAGTGAGTTCTTTAATCTGCCTCACCCTTTGGACTTCGGCTTATCTCAGTCTATAGCTTACGTGGCGAAGCCATCTGCTGATGCCAAGCAAAGCTTTATCTGGGATACAATCCTAGAAGACCCACTCTCATATACTTCGACAAGCTCAGTACAAGTCTTCGCTTTCGCTCCCTGATGACCAGGGGAGTGAACCAGTCCATCTCATGCAGCGCCAGAAAATTCTCTTGATCTGATTCTAGCGCAACCGAGGGAATCAATTCCCATGATGACGCTCTACTGTGGGCAGAACTACTAGCCAGTTGCCCTATAGCTCGAAGCATAGCTAGGCCTGAAGGGCTTTACGCCACGCTTGGCTATCATGGATTATACTCCTAAAACTAGATGATTGCGGTGAATCTGTAGGAGTTGAAATTCTCCGCCACTCGATTGAGTGCTAGTTGAATATCCTGCGACTATTTCCAGCATAGACAGGATTTGTTCAGGACGCAATATCACACCATCATGGCGACAACTACCTAAATAATGCAGAACAGCTGTAGATTCCGTGTCACTGGTGTTAGTTTTTACTAATTCTAGTTCAAACAAACGTGCGCGCAGATTTACTAATTGGGTCTTGCCTGACTTGCTTGTTTTCTCCACCAGAATTTCGTCTTTGGCTTTGATTTGATCAATCCAGTCTTGCCATTGTACAGCTGTCACCTCTGAGGGTGTTGCCACTGTAATTAAATAATCTGCCGCCTCCATGACTTGATTAGCTGCGGGGCTGCTTAAATCTATCTCTGCCACATTATATACAGGAATGTCTGTGGGTAGTTCTTGAATAAGTTGCTGTCGGAAGGTTTCAACTTCCACTGGCTGGGTTAACTCAAAATCTACTATTTCTCCACTACTGGTAGATCCTAAAGCTAAGGCACTGGCGATCGCAATTCGGGGACTAGGATGAAATCCACCAGTAAAAGCAATTGGTAAGCCTGCTCTACGGATAACTCGGTCAAACAGACGCATTAAATCCAAATGACTGACTAAAGCCATTGATCCTTGCTTGCCAAACCAAACACGCAGTCTTTGGGTTTTATTGGTATTCGGCACAAAATTACCAGCAAATTCTGGGATGGCTGGCGGCGGAATCACAATATTGTGTCCAAAATCAGGGCCGCAGACACCGCAATGAGAGCAACCTTCAAAAGAGCAATCAGGTACTATTGCAGCTGCTAACGCCCGTTTTAAGTCTTCCTGGAGCCATTTTTTATCGATGCCGGTGTCAATGTGGTCCCAAGGTAAAGGCTGATTTAAAAAATCTTCCTGGTTCCCTGCACCCTGCGCCCCTGCTGCTTCTAGCAGACGGTATTTCCCATCTAAACCAGCTTCGGCGATGGCTGATTCCCAAGCCCCAAAAGCTGCATCTAAATTTTCATACCAAGAATCCATCCCTGCACCCAACTCCCAGGCGCGACGGACGACTTTGCCTAAAGTGCGATCGCCTCTGCCCACAAAGTCTTCCATTGCCGAGATTCGGACATCGGTAAAATTCACCTTTACTCCCCGGATGCGGCGGAATTCTTGCCTGAGCAGGTTTTGTTTCCGTTTAAACTCTGTAGTCGAAACTGAATGCCACTGAAAAGGAGTATGGGGCTTAGGTGTAAAGTTAGAAATTGTCAAGTTAAAGTTTAAAGGTCTTCTGCCTCTACCGCGACATTCTCGCTGTAACCAGCTAACTGTTTCGGCGATGCCCACAACATCAGTATCAGTTTCACCTGGCAAGCCAATCATGAAATATAACTTGATTTTATCCCAACCTTGTTCCCAGGCCGTTTTTACACCTCTGAGTAATTCTTCATTCGTTAAACCCTTATTTACAATGTCCCGCATTCTTTGGGTACCGGCTTCTGGTGCAAAAGTCAGTCCACCTTGCCTTGTCCCGCCGAGAATATTCGCAATATTTTCATCAAATCTATCTACCCGTTGACTGGGAAGAGTCAGGGAAATATTTTCGTTTTTTAACCGATTTTTGATTTCCATCCCTACAGCTGGTAAGGACAAATAATCAGAACAACTCAGGGATAACAGGGAAAACTCATTATAACCCGTTGCCCGCATTCCTTCGGCAATAGCTGTTACTACCTGTTCTGGTTCCACATCCCTAGCTGGACGGGTGAGCATTCCTGGTTGACAAAAACGACATCCACGAGTACAGCCCCGGCGAATTTCCAGCGTCAGGCGGTCATGTACCGTTTCCACGTAAGGAACTAACCCAATGGAATAAGCGGGAATTGGGGTTGCTACCCGGCGCAAAATCCGTTTAGGTACTTCTGGGTGGAGAGGATGAACTGAGCCATCAGCGGCCATATCATAAAACTGAGGTACATATACGCCTGGTATTTGTGCCAAGTCCAGGAGCAAATTTTCCCGGTTCAGTTTTGCTTGTTTGCCTTCTGACAACACCAAACCAACTTCTGGTAGTAATTCTTCCCCATCTCCGAGGGCGAAAAAGTCAAAGAAATCGGCATACGGTTCAGGATTTGATGTTGCTGTTTGTCCCCCGGCAAAAATTAGCGGGTAGTTACCCCCGGCTCTTTCTTGCCATGTAAGGGGAATTTTTGCCAACTCTAACATTTCGAGGATATTAGTTGCTCCCAGTTCGTAACTGAGACTAAAACCCAAAATGTCAAATTCTCTGAGCGATCGCTTTGATTCTACGGCAAACAAGGGTGTATTAGTAGCCCTTAATTTAGCCGCCAGGTCAGCACCTGGTAGATAAGAGCGATCGCATAACTGCTGGGGCTGGGCATTCAAAATGTTATAGAGAAT
>PWQB01000575.1 GCA_003556955.1 Nostocaceae cyanobacterium CSSed10_463m | reverse complement strand
GTCATTCCTTTGACGTTTTCAATCACAAAAAATTTAGGCTGTAGTTCTAATACTAATCTAATATAATGAAATACCAGAGCATTTCTAGGGTCGTCGAAACAACGTTTACCTATTAAGGAAAAACCTTGACATGGTGGACCACCAAACACTACATCAATTTCTTGATCGCCTATAGATGAATTTTGTCTAATTTCTTGACTGGTAATTTCTTCAACTGATTTACACAAAATTTTCCAAAAAGGAAAATTAAACTCGTGTGTTGCACAGTGTATGGGGTCTATTTCTACAGATGCAAGTACGTCAAAGCCAGCTTGTTCAAAGCCCAGGGTCATTCCACCAGCACCAGCAAATAAATCGACGGCGATAGGTCGTTTTTGGGAATTTTTTTTTATCTGAGCCATGACACCTTTAAACTGACCTGAATTTGAATCACTTACCTTAATTCAAATTTAAACTTTAGTGGGTAGCATTTGCAAAATTTCTTGTGCAACGCGATCGCATACTCCCACTTCACCCAAAAGTTGCCGCATTTCGGCATAATCAGCCAAAGTTTGCGCTCTACGCTCAGGATTTAGCAATAATTCCATCGATGCTTGAATAATATTCTCTGCTGTAGCTTGCTCTTGTAATAACTCCGGTATAATTTCCCTCATGACCACTAAATTAGGTGGCGAAGCAAAAACTATAGACCCTCTGAGAACTTTCCGCGCAATCCACACAGTAATGGGATTGAGGCGATAAACCACCACTTGCGGCACATTTAATAAAGCTAGTTCCAGGTTGACCGTACCAGATTTAGTAATGGCAAAATCAGCTGCGGCAAATAGTTCTTTTTGTTGACCAGATAAAATTGTCGCTCGTAAACCATAACTTTGAATTGCGGCTGCAATTGGCTCTCTGTAAGCCTCTAATGACAGGGGAATCCAAAAATGGACTTCTGGTAATTTAGCTTGAATAGTTTGAGCAGCTTGAAAAATGACTGGTAAGAGATATTTTAATTCTTGACGACGAGAAGCGGGAAGTAGTGCGATCGCCTTTTGTTCCGGTGGAATTTGCAATTGAGCGCGGGCTGCTTCCCTACTAGGTGCATCTTGCATCCGGTCAACTAAGGGATGACCCACCCAACTAACTTCTGCGCCATTCTTCCGAAAATAACGGGCTTCTTCGGGGAAAATAGCCAAAAGTTTATTTGTAAAGCCGACAATTCGGGATGTATTCCGTAAACCAATTGACCAAGCCCACTCTTGAGGCGCGATGTAATAAACCACTGGGACTTGTGGTAAATGCTTTTGCATATAAGTACCAATACCCAAATTTGGCCCCATATAGTCAATGAGTACCACTAAATCAGGGGGATTTTCTTTAAGAAAGGCGATCGCTCGCCGTTGTACCTGAAGAGTAGGAAAAACATAAGGCAAAGATTCTATCAAACCCATTGAACCAATACCACTAGTTTTCCCCAAAATAGTGGCTCCGGCATCTGCCATTTTTTCCCCACCCAGCGCCACAATTTCTAATTGCAAACCCGCAGCAGCAGCTTGACGCTGGATAGCTGTAATCAGCAATGAGCCTTGCAAATCGCCAGATACTTCACCAGTGCTGATAAATATCCGCATTTGATAAATAGTAAAAATTAAGATTTAACTTCCTGTAGAGACGCGATTCATCGCGTCTTCTTCTTGTTCATCGCGTCTTCTTCTTGTTCATCGCGTCTTCTTCTTGTTCATCGCGTCTTCTTCTTGTTCATCTTTAATCACGCATAGTTTTTTCCTTCCCTGGAATTAAACCACGTCTTCCCGGCATTTGAGACAATAGTAAAAACCGACGCAGCGATTGCAACTGTTCAGTTTCGCCCAATTGCTCAAGCTGTTCCAAAGCCTCCTTAAAACTCAAGCCAGAGCGATAGAGAATCCGAAATGCTTTTTTGAGAACTTGCAGGTCGCTAGAACTCATCCCAAAACGTTTGAGTCCCACTAGATTCAGGGTTCTGACTCGTGATGGATTTCCCTCCACCAACATATAAGGCGGCACATCCCGGTCAATACGTGCCATACCCCCGACCATTGCGTGTTGACCAATGCGAACAAATTGATGCACGCCCAAAACTCCGCCGAGCCGAGCGCGTGACTCTATGTGGACATGACCAGCCAATGCCACTGAGTTAGGAATAATTACATTGTCTTCAATTATGCAGTTATGAGCTACGTGGACATAAGCCATTAATAGGTTATTGTTGCCAATCACCGTAGCTTCCCCAGCACCAGTAGCACGGTTAATAGTGACATACTCACGAATTAAGTTATTGTCACCAATTTTGACCCAAGTTGGTTCTCCGACAAACTTCAGATCCTGGGGTTCCATACCGATAGCTGCGCCTGGAAAAATTTGATTTCGCGCCCCAATCTCACAAGGTCCTTCTAGGACTGCATGAGCGCCAATAATCGTTTCCATACCGACTTTGACGTGCGCTCCAATTACAGCATAAGCACCGACTTGCACTGTAGGATGGAGTTCCGATTGAGGATGAATTACAGCAGTAGGATGAATAAGCGTCTTCAAGGGTGAATCTCCAGAACTTTTTAAGTCTAGAGACGCGATTAATCGCGTCTGTACAATCAGTTGCCGAAAGTGTCGAGCAAAGCAAGTTATGTGTAAGGGCGAAGAAAATCTAGAAATTATAAAATCCTGTTGTGGATGGTTTTTTACTGTTATTTTTAGAGATTTAGGTCTAAGTTAAGAGTAAATCACAGCTTTACCCACCAGCACCACAGCAAATTATTAGTTAATTAGAGAAAACATTAATTCCCCTTCAGCAGCGAGTTGGCCATCCACCTCAGCACGGGCTTGCATCTTACCGAAACGACGTTGTTTTATCCACAACAGTTCCACCGTCATCACTAGCTGATCTCCTGGAACCACTTGGCGACGGAAGCGCACTTTATCGATACCAGCAAAAACGAATAGTCCATCTTCAAACCCAGGTTGTTGCTTGAGAACAATGCCCCCCACTTGTGCCATAGCCTCAACAATTAGCACTCCTGGCATCAGTGGTTGTTCGGGGAAATGTCCTTGAAATTGGGGTTCGTTGATAGTGACGTTTTTCACGCCTACAGCCAACTTTCCCGGTACATAGTCAATAATTTTATCTACAAGCAAAAATGGGTAACGATGGGGGAGCAATTTCTGAATTTCTTCAGACGAAAATGTGGTTTTAATTTCAGGAATCTGTTCTGCCGCAGATGTAGATGCAGTAGTATCGGGACTGTTCACTTCAGAGACAATTGCCATTAGCGGTATGTTGATTTTTAATTGATCAATTCAGTAGGCAGCAGGTATGAAAACCTGTCAAGAATGGAGATTTTAGACTTGAGCCGATGGCAATGCTAAAATTTTCCGCGCCAGTTGAATGTGTAAATTATGGCTGGCTTTATAAGCTAAGAAATGAGCTTGGGGAAAAGTTCCCAATAAACTCAAGTCTCCTACTAAATCTAATATTTTATGACGAACTGGTTCATTTTCAAATCTTAATGGTGGATTTACCAGACCTTCAGATCCAAAAACCAGGGCATTATCTAAGCTACCACCTTTAATTAACCCGGTTTTTTGTAGGTGTTCAATTTGGTGCAGTAACCCAAAAGTCCGAGCCGGGGCAATTTCGGCGACAAAACTAGAACCCATTGGCCAACTGTGCCATTGATTACCAATAGCCGATAGTTCAAAATCAATTTCGTAACTAAAACGTGTTTTGGATGCGGGGAGGGCGCAAACAAAAGCATCATTTTCATAAATCCAGATTGGCTCTTTGATTACCAAAGGATTTGGGTTGCTAATTGATTGTGAGACTAAACCAACTTCAGCAATACTTTCTATCCAAACCTGGGCAGAACCGTCTAAGAGTGGGACTTCTGCGCCATCAATTTCAATTCTGGCGTTATCCACCGACATTCCCGCCAGCGCCGCCAATAAATGCTCCACTGTGCGAATGTAGGTTTCACCTTTACCCAATTGAGTTGAGAGCAAAGTTTGATTGACGGCTGCAACTTGGGCGGGAATAATGGGTGAATTTGGCAAATCCACACGGACAAAGTAGCGTCCACTACCTGCTTCGGCTGGTAATATCCGAACATGAGTACTAACACCGCTATGCAGTCCCACTCCAGCTTGGGTGATGTCCCTGGCTATGGTGTGCTGTTGCATGGACTAAAAATTAATATATTTTGATTTTTATTATTCATGTAAATTGTTGTCAAAGACCCTGACTAATTTGCAAAGTGCAAGTGCTGATTTTTCCTTTATGGAAACAGTATTCAGGTAAATGTCACAATTAGCAAGTCCTAATATTGTACGAAGTTTTACATACCACAGGGCAGAAGTCAAAAGTCAAAAGTCAAAAATGACCAATGACCAATGACTAATGACTAATGACCACTTAGAATCTTTCCCCAATCCCAAAATTGATGCGACTATTGCCGTCGTCGTTAATGCCGTAGTCAATACGAATGGGACCGAGTGGAGATTGTACACGTACACCCAACCCATAGCCATAGCCTGTACCGTTTTTGTTCAGGACTTCTGCTGCTCTAGTTGTAGTTCCTAAATCACTACCAACATCAAAAAACAGTGCGCCGCTAACTACGGAGAAAACAGGGAAGCGATACTCTACAGATGCTTGTACATAACTGCGTCCACTGGTTAAGGCTCCTTCTTCGTAACCCCGAACAGAGTTGCTACCGCCAAGGGTAAAAGCTTCATAAGGCGGTAGATCACCGAGGACTGTACCTCCTTGCAGGTTAAATGCTAGGGTTTGTGGCCCTGGGGCGAAGTTCGTAAAATTAACGGGTAAGTATTGGCTATAGTTACCTCGTAGTCTGGTGAGGAAAATATTACCGAGTCCTACTGGTACGGATTGATCGACCCCAAAGCGCAGGAAGGAACCTCTGGTAGGTTGTAAGGGATTATTACGCAGGTCGCGCTGTGCGCCTAGTTGGAATAGCAGCAAATCATCTTCACCTGTGCCTGAGAAGCTCAGAGGAACTCGTTCTCCGATGACTCCATCCTGAACTAAGGCTCCTTCTGGTCGCACATTACCATCGGCATCACGGGTGGAAATGCGTTGATATTGCAATCCGGCGGAAGCAGACCATTCTGATCTCTGGAAAGGATTGGGAGATAAAGGACGGTTAAAAGTGACACCACCACCTAAGCGGAGAACACGGGGGCGATCGCCTTCGCTTTGCCCTGCTGTTGCATCTGGATTAACTGTTCTAATCTCTCCATCTTGCCCATCAAAAATCAAGGAAATGGAACTGCGGCGAAACAGATTAGCTGTATAAGAAGTTCTATAGGGGTCACCTGCAATCCAGGGGTCTGTAAAGCGGAGGTCAAACAGCAGTTCTCTTTGTCCTAGCTGTACTTCTGCTCCCAGGTTTTGATTTCTTCCTCCCAGGTTTTGTTGCTGATAACTGACAGTACCAAATAGTCCACTGGCAGAACTAAACCCAGCCCCAGCTGCAATGGAACCCGTACTACGTTCAGCGACATTCACTACTACATCAACTTTAGTAGGGTCTGTACCAGGGTCAAGTGAGACGTTGACATCTTCAAATAGCCCTAGTCCAAATACTCTCTGCAAGTCTCTTTGTACTATGTCGCGGTTAAATACGTCTCCTGGTTGTAATTCCAGTTCTCGCGTAATTATATATTCCTGTGTCCGTCCCCGAATGGGTTCTCCTGTCGCGTCTGTCTCCTGACCTTCGCGATCGCGGAACCGGACTTTGAGATTTTCCACTACCCCTTCGGCTACTTGCAGGGTAACAACTCCGGC
This sequence comes from Nostocaceae cyanobacterium CSSed10_463m, assembly GCA_003556955.1. The sequence continues at coordinate 3,507 of PWQB01000575.1, read as the reverse complement.
TTCTGAAATTTGGGGTGAACCAATAACGTTAGCTAGGACGTAACCTTGTTCTTGATACTTCTGGGTTAATTGCTTGATGCCTTCTTGTAAGTCTCGCAGGTTGAGGACTTGACCATATTGTGGGCTAAATACTTCATCCACAGTACTGGGAGACAATACAGAAGGAATATCCGTCCCCGGATTAGCGTCTACTTCTACTTTACTCAGTACCGGGTTGGGTTGAACGACAAAGCTCACCCGCACACCCAAAGGTGTATCTTCTGGCACTGCTTGAACATTGGCAAAGAAGCCAGTCCCAAAGATAGCGTTAATATCTTCTTGCAGTTGAGTTCGGGTTGTTGTCCGACCGGGTTGGGTACGAATAACTCTAAAAACTTGGTCTTCCAGTTCTGATGTTAGTTGTCCTGTCTCTGGTCTGACAACTACTTCTGATACGAGGACACGGGGTTCCTCAGCATTGGGGTTGGGAGTAGTTTCGGGGGTTGTTGATGGTACTGATTGACTCAGTATTGGGGGGATAATTCCTGGAACCGAATTGGGCGGTTGGGGGAGAAGATTAGCACTTGCTTCAGAGGTTTGACCAACTTGCGGCGTTATCAAGGTCGGAATTATGACATCTGAGGTCTTCTTCTCGGCTGTTTGAACCGGGAGAATTGTGACAAAAGACGGAACTTCTGTGGAGTTGGACTGAAAATTGAGAGTTTCGCTAGCTGGAACCGCTTGATTAATTTCAGGCGTGAAAACCTCTGTTGTCTGTTCTGAACTATTAATGGTTTGGGCATTTGCACTGGGTGATCCGCCTAGCGGCGTTGCTATTGCTACCATTGCTACCCATACGGGAGATAAACGCATTGTCTTTAAATTCCTCTTCACGTCCACACACCATTCCCTTGGCAATTATGCTCTGATGCAAAAGATATCAGGTCAAAATATAGTTGTTTACTATTGCCTCTTTACTGTATATGTTCCAAGGCATCAGATAAAAATCATGTGTTTTTATCTTTCAGTTTTGACAAATTTAAGTTTTACTTTCTACTGCTTGTAGCACTCGTTGTAAAACTTCCTGGTAAGCATTTTCTACATTCCCCAAGTCACGCCGGAAGCGGTCTTTATCCATTACCCGCAGGTTAGGATCGTCTTCAGTTGTGTTCCACAAACGGCAAGTATCAGGGCTAATTTCATCTGCCAAGAGTATTTGCTGTTGTGAGTCCAAACCAAATTCTAGTTTGAAGTCTACTAAGGTAATGCTGCACTTTTGCCAAAAGTCTCGGAGAAACTCGTTGACTTGCAATGCTAGATTGTTAATTGTCTCTACTTGTTCCGGTGTTGCTAGTTCTAACAGAAACAGGCGATCGCGTGTTAATAATGGATCACCCAATTGGTCGTTTTTGTAATAAAACTCTACTAAAGGTTGTTTCAGCACTGTACCTATGGGTAATCCTGTTTGCTGACAAAGACTACCAGCAGCAATATTTCTCACCACTACTTCTATTGGCACAATTTTTACAGCCTTGACTCGCATTTGATGCGGTTGAGGACTGTCAATGTAGTGGGTTTTTATACCAGATTTTTCCAGTTCCTGAAATAGCTGGCTAGAAATGGTACAGTTGATTTTTCCTTTGTTGATAATGCTGCCACGTTTCTGGGCATTAAAAGCAGTGGCATCGTCTTTAAAATCAGCTAACAAGACTTCTGGATCGTCTGTTGCGTAGAGAATTTTAGCTTTGCCTTCGTATAACTGGGAGTAAACAGACATGATGTGAGGTAAAGTTTTAGGAAGTGGGTAGCTTTCGCCCTTTTAGACTTAACTATTTTATCTTTAGTTATTCCCGATCCGCTATTGGTCGTGAGTTTGCTATTTAGCAGAATGCGAGTCAGGGGAAGTTGTCGAGAAAATACAACCGAACTCTCACCATTATCTGTGTATGGTGATTTTCACAAATTGCATATAATTATGGGAGTGAGAAAAACATGAAATAATCGCCAACAGGCATAATCACAGAATATCGGTACTTTTGAGGATATTCATGGGTTTTATCAGACTAAATATAATCTTGGCAATTGTAAAAAAATAGATTATCATTTAATGAAATTAATTAGCAAGAGTTAGAACATAAAAGTATCATATTTTGCTCATTAAGTAAATCAATTGTTTATACTGTTTGTTGTTAAAGCATTTTACGTTTTATCCTGAGTCTTTAAAGTCAACATCCGAATTCACTTTTTTTTCCCATAGTCCCTGCCAACGTAAAACTTATGATTTCAACTGCTTTGGTCTGAATATAAAAAAGATTAAACTAGTGAATTATTTAGCTATATTCAGGGACTTGCAAGTAAAAACATACCCAATCACTCAAGACAAGGAAGATGATGATAAATAAATTGTCTTGGATATGGAAGTTGGAGAATTTATTTGTGGGAAATTCCTAAAACTTAGCACTTTTAAATAATGCAGAAAAAATAATGAAGAAAGATGATTTTCTCTATCCTCGTGGACGCTACTATGGTCATGTAAAACCGGAAAATTTGGTTTTTAATGCCAATTTGCAGGAATTTGCTCAACGTATCAGTTACATCTGTAATTTAGAAACAGGTGGAAAATTAACTCCAGATGAAGCTTACGAACAAATTAAGGCCTTGTGGAAACAGTTGAAAAAAACGAAAAAACAACTGCAAATTGGTGAAAATCCCTTTCAAGGTGATGATGGGGAAAATAAAGGCTGATATTCAGAAACCATCCCTACAGTTGGGGTCTGGTGTCTTTTAACAGTTATCAGTCAAGACAAATTTAGCAAAACTCAAAAGTTTACCCTGAGCGCAGCCGAAGGGTCACAATTGAAATACTTGCTGTGACTGGGTTTAAGTGCCTCAGTTTCTGCCTTGATAACTGATAACTGATAACTGATAACTGTTGACTGATTTAAGCTGCTGTGGTCAGTTTTTCGGCAAATATTACCTTTTCATAGTAATCTTGTAGCTGGCAAGTAGCAGCTGACCAGCCCCAATTTTCTGCTTCACTGCGGGCATTTTGACGGATCACTTCTCGTTCTTGTTTGTGATCTAGGAGGCGGACTGTAGCATTAATGGCATCTTGAATATCTGCTGTGGGTTCAAACAGATAGCCATTTACACCGTCTGTGACAATATCAGGAATTCCCCCAGAACGGGCTGCTACTACTGGACAGCCAGCGGCCATTGCTTCTAGTAAAACTAAGCCTAGTGTTTCTGTCCGAGAAGGAAAAATAAAGGCATCAGCGCTAGCAAAGGCAGATCCTAATTCTTGTCCAGTCAGATATCCGACAAAATGAGTAGGGGTATTGGCAAAATGTTTTTCCAATTCTTGACGGTGGGGACCATCACCGACTAATGCCAATCGAGCCTGGGGAATTGCCTCTAATATGGGCTTGATGCGCTCAATTTCTTTTTCGGCGGAAAGACGACCGACATACAGTAGTAAGGGGCTATCTGGGTGATTTTGGGAAAGACGCTGGCGCATTTCCACACTAG
>PWQB01000488.1 GCA_003556955.1 Nostocaceae cyanobacterium CSSed10_463m | reverse complement strand
TCTCAAGATTGCTCAGGATCATGATTCGCGCGATAATTTTATTCTGCCACAAAGTTCGCCTCCAAGGAAGAGGAAGGGGAAAAGTTAAGGTTTTGGTGTGGGTAAACATCGATTAGTGTCACGCATCAGCGAAGCGAAGCACGAAGTGCGTTAGGCGCAAAGCCGCAAAGGAAGAATTAAGCTCTGTGTTCTCTGTGCCTCTGTGGTTCGTTAATTCTTAAATAATTCTAAATTTTAAGTTAATTTAAATGTAGATGCAGAAATTCGTCTAATTCGATACAATTTTTAGATTAGGAGAGGCGAGGAGAACAAAGTGGTTCTATTAAAAGGCTTCGAGATTGAGATGTATACTGGTACGCCTCAAGGTGAAATAATCGGTCTCTCTGACAAAATTGTGGCTTCTTTGGATGGATTTGTCCGGGAACCGGATAGCCGCAATGTGGAATACACCACCCAGCCATTGAGTAATTACGAACAATTATTGTGTGCTTTGCTGCGTCCCCGGCGTAAATTACGCAGTTACCTCCAGAGTTTGGGCAATTACACTTTGATACCTGGGAGTACTTTGTCCTTGGGTGGTAGCGATCGCTTTTATCGTTCTAACCCTGATCACCCTTATCATGACTACATTGAACATACCTACGGGACAAAAGTAGTTACTGCTAGTGTTCATATTAATGTCGGCATCAGTGACCCAGAAATATTAATGCGGGCTTGTCGGTTGATTCGTTTAGAAGCCCCTTTATTTCTGGCTTTGAGTGCTTCGTCTCCTTTTCTGGATGGCAATGCTACCGGTTATCACTCCACCCGTTGGGGTGTGTTTCCCCAAACCCCCAGTCATGTACCGTTATTCACCAGTCACGCCCATCATATTCAATGGGTGGAGGAACAAATCGCAGCTGGAACTATGCAAAATGTCCGCCATTTGTGGACATCGGTAAGACCAAATGGCGATCGCCGTCCCCATGACCTGAATCGCCTGGAATTACGCATTTGTGACTTGGTTACCGATCCTATTGCTTTACTATCAATTGCAGCCTTCCTAGAAGCCCGTTTGTTACAGTTAATCGCCAACCCTGACCTTGATCCATTAACTCAAAGCAGTTTTTCCCCCTCAGAACTACTGGCGATCACCGCCCAGAATGAAACAGCCGCAGCTACTGCTAGTCTTGATGCCCAATTGACTCATTGGCAAGATGGTAGAACTATCCTGGCTAGAGATTGGATTGCTGAACTATATGAAGATGTTTGGGCGATCGCCAAACAACATGGTTTTAGCTGTTTCCTTTCGCCTTTGCAGAAAATTCTCCGCGAAGGTAATGAAGCCCAACAGTGGTTACAACTCCATTCAGTCGGTTTTGATTCCCAGCGTGTGATCACTCAGGCTATTGTGGCCACCGAAGAACGGGAAGTTGAACTAGAAAACAAATTGTGTTCTCCTGTGATAGCTTAAATCTTCTGTCTTCATCCTCAAGGTAGATTTTGCGAGAGAAACCCTAAAATTCTTTTCTCTCCCAAAAATTCTTGATATTTCCAGATTTTAGAGCTGGATTTTTTGTTTAAAAATTCTAATCTCTAGGTGTTATTTGATATTTATTAAAAAAACCTATCAATAAGCTCTATCTAATGATAGATGTGCGCACAAATTAGTATAGAGTAATACAAGTAAAGTAATTTCACGGACAATGCCCCAGGTCGTCTTAGTTTATCCGCAAATACCCCCCAATAGAGGCAACATTGCCCGTACTTGTGCCGCTACGGGTACAGAATTACATTTAGTAGCACCTTTGGGTTTTGAAATCAGCGATCGCTACCTCAAAAGAGCCGGATTAGATTACTGGCCTTATGTGAAACTGCATCATCATGAATCCCTAGAAGCCTTTCAAGCCACACAACAAGAACGTGGTGGGAGATGCTTAGGCTTCACTGTCAGGGGGAAATTTAATTACGCCGGCTTTCAATTTCACAGCGATGATTGGTTGCTGTTTGGTAGCGAAACCTCTGGCTTACCATCCTCAGTTTTGTCAGATTGTGATGCTACCCTCTATATTCCTATGCCAGAAACTCATGTTCGCAGCTTGAATCTTTCGGTCAGTGTAGCCATCAGTTTGTTTGAAGCTCGTCGTCAATTGGGTTATTTACTTTGACACTATCCGGTCTAAAGACACAGAGATTCTTGGTTCAACGAGTAGGGGCGGGTTGACCAATATGTTGGTTAATCATGAATCATATCTCTAAACCCCCCTACAACTAGACCCCTTGCGCTATATAACCCAGAGGTGCTTCTTTCCCCCGACGTGCAGCCATATCCGTTGGTTCCCTGTTCCCTGTTCCCTCTAATGGCACGCTACGCAAATAGTAAGCGCTAAGTAAATATACTTGATTTAGCCAAATACTCATCCCAGAGTGGGCATTATTCCCAAAAAAACACACTCTGGGTCAACAAAAATATAGTTACAGCTTATACAAAAATCTTAGTAATCATACTTTTAGTTATAAATACTCATGACAACCAACAGGTTTATATAAGAAATTTGTATATTAAATTCGACACTATACCGAATTTGCATGATAAATTTTGATGAACTTAAATAGGCGTGCCGAAGAGGATCAAAATCTGAAAACCTTTGTTCGTCAAATATTTGAGCCATTTTTGCTGAATAAGTAATTTCCAGGAGGACAAAAGTAGTTAGAAGTTTGTACGGTTGATTTTTAGGAATGAATCAACGTAAAGTCTCGTGTTGAGAAGGCGGATCGAGTAGAAAAACCTTGAAGATATCTACAACAGAGGGCAAAGCTTTTTCAGGTCAAAGTAACTGTATGGCTGACAAGCACAATGGACACGGTGAATATATAATAATTATTCTTCAGTCCTAGCAAGCGTTGCACCAGAGGTGAAAACAACGGTCAAAAGCAAAAGTTCTATGGTGTGTAGGAGTGAAGTGGACAAGTAAGCACAGCAATTTTTAATTTTTGCATTCCATGTGTGAACTTGTCTAAATCAGAGAAGCAAGTTAATCTTGCGTAAGTATCTCTGGTGAAAGTGATCTTGATCTATCATGCGATGTGATCTAAATCATTGACTAGTATCCGACTGAAAAATCGAGATCAGTTAAGCGCTAGTGATCATAGGAGGTCGTCTTTGAAACGAGCATTGAAAAAAAGAGAAAAGGCTGTGCTGAACAATACCCCCAGCAGTGATGATGCCCTAGTGGAACACCTAGAACACCTAAACATTGTAGTAAATCCCAAGGTTAACCGCCGGGTGCGGACAAAAGCCGCCATGATTGGTCTGGCTATCTCAATGGGAGCAACCAGCCTTTTGGTGACTCGGCAAAGCGATCAAGCCCAAGCAGCGGCTCCTGTTGGTAGCCAAAAGGCCACATCAACGATACCTGCTGCGTCTGACACGACAGTGAAATTTGCTTCCACAAGCCTGGAAACTCAAACAGTTTTACCAGCAAGCTTGCCAGAAAATTCTGTCATTGTGGAGCCAACAGCAATTTCACAGTTACCTGGGCTTGAAGCTAAAAGGAATGTTACGGCTAGTGGAGTGTCTGTACAAGTTCCTATTTTGACACCAGAATCCCACAAAATAGCAGCTAACAACAGTTCCTTCAATTTACAACCCCCAGTATCACAGGGATTGTCAACCCAAATCAAGGCAAATGAGACAGTACAAGAACTGTCCAATGCTGATAGCGTTACTAACGAAACTGACGAAGCAACTGCATACCTAACAGGCGAGCCACAACCACAGGCAGCAGAAAACACAGATGCCAGTGGTGAAATTAATGCTCAACTGAAGGCACAGCAAGAATTTGCTCTCAATCGCTTACAAGCGAAATCGAATCGTTTAAGAAACAGTCTGGCGGAGTCGCGGTCTGAGGAGACCCAAACTTTATCAAAAAATGACATAGCTTTAACACAGCCGACAACTATAGAAACAGCGCCAGAAATCAGCGCTAATAAAACGGCAGTAGAAAAGTCGTCAACTTTCAACAATAACAATACACAAAGTTTAGTATCGAGGTTACAAGAAACCAAAGAAACCAGTGAGTCTAACCCGCAAGCCGTAACCATACCTGTACCACCTATAGGGCAAGTTGTGGCATTATCGGGTAATAAAGGTTATGAAGTTCAACCTGGAGACACACTAGCTGCGATCGCTAGTAGATTTAATACTTCAGTGTCCGAAATAGTTAGGGCTAATAGTCTGAGCAATCCGGATCAACTCAAGATTAGCCAAAAACTGATTATTCCTGTTAATCAGGTTAATCATTCTAGAGCTATTCAAGTCCCAGTGGTAGTTAATTCTCAAAGTGCGTATTCTACTACTACGCCTCAGCTAACCCACTACCCTGTGAATACTGCTAGTATTCAGCCCAATCTCCCAGTTGTAACTTCACAAGCAGTATCTGCGAATAACAACAGTGTGACTATTCCCGTACCAGTCACCGCAAATCAGCAGATACAGGTAAATCAGCCAACTACTGTTGTCGCCACAGAAACAGAATCTACTAGTCTGAATGTTCAAGGACTAGGTGGTGATACACCAGTACCAACAATCTTTGCCGAAATGAAACAGGCTCAAAGATTGGCTGGACAAACCGCAAACACCAAAGAGAATCAAGGTGTGCGTGCATTACGTAGCGACATCCAGAGATTACGGGAGAAGCACAGCAACCAGCAGTCCGGGAATGCAATCAGGCCAGCCGCTACGGAAGGCGAGAAAGCAGCCGTGCCTATTCCCGTTACTCAAACAAGCAGCCTACACACAGAAATCCAGAGATTACAGGAGAAATACCGCAACCAACAGTCTGGTAATACTACCATTGCAACTACGACTGAACGTGAGCCAGCTAGCGTACCGCCTCTTTTCGCGCAAACAAATAGCCCAGAAGCGGAAATCCAGAGATTACGCCAGCAATTCCGCAGCCAACAGTCTGGGAATGCCAACAGCCCAGTAGTGATTCAACGTGAGCCAGCTGCCGTACAAACTCCCGTAGCTCAAACAAACAGCCCAGAAGCAGAAATTCAGAGATTACGCGAGCAATATCGCCAGCAACAGTCCAGGAATACCAGCAGCCCCTCCACTACTGAACGTGAACAAGCTTCTATTCCCATTCCTGTTGTTAAACCAAACAACGCCACGGCTTCTCAACCTGCGGCGGGACAAAGGAATGCTTCTATTCCCATTCATGTTCCTAGCCTGAGTTTACCCAACTCTGGCAGTCAATTTCCTAACTCTCAAACCCGGACTCGTCGTGCTAACGAGCCAATCAATCCAGAGTTCGCTTCCAGTCGCAATGGATCTAACCAGAGAATAGCAGCATCTCCCAGTGGTGCTAATATATCTGACACTCTAGGAAACTTGCGCGGAAGTAGTGTTACTCCACAAATAAGGCCACAGTTACCACCTTTGGCCGCAGTGGAACATCACTTACCCAGACCAATTGACGCAACTACACCCCCCCCCTCAACCGCTTCAACAACCTTTATATGGCCTGCAAAAGGTGTACTTACCTCTGGCTATGGTAGACGCTGGGGAAGAATGCACAGGGGTATTGACATTGCTAACGCCACTGGCACACCAATTTACGCAGCTGCTGACGGTGTAGTTGAGACATCAGGCTGGAATAGAGGTGGTTTTGGCATCCTTGTGGATATTCGCCATCCCGATGGCACTCTAACTCGCTACGCTCACAATAACCGGACTTTGGTGCGAGTAGGTCAACAAGTGACCCAAGGACAACAAATTGCTGAAATGGGTAGCACAGGTTTCAGCACAGGGCCACACACTCACTTTGAAATCCACCCACCAGGTAGGGGAGCAATCGATCCTATTGCCTTATTACCCAAGGAACGTTAATAATTCCTGACCGACATTGAACTAAATCATGATCTGATTAATCGAGGGAGTGTGACTCCCTCTTTTGCTTTCTATACTCAGCACTCATTACCTTTGCCAAAACTGCTTTAAAATCTCCCCTGGCTGACGATCCCATGTATCAATATGCTGATATATCAAAGTGTCTTGGTTAAGTTTATAGGTCGAATAGCCATTGAAAAATAGTTTGGCTTTCCAGGGAACACGCAAAACTCCGCGAACCGTCCACTTGGCTAAAATAGTATCCTTTGCTGGCTGTGATACTTCATGCAAGTCAAAATAAATTTGCGTAAAAAATAGCCGCGCGTGAAATCTTAACGTCCAAAATATAATCCGATAGTTGAATTTCCATTTAAATGTATTTACAGGGTCTTGAAAATAAATATCCTGGCTATAAATATCATAGGAAATATCTTTTTCAAAAAGTGTTGGTAAATCCTCTTGAAGCGTTTTAATTACTTGTTCAATCTGTAATTGAGATTCCACGCGTCTTGTCCTTTATGCACGTTCTACTTGGAAATATCAGATTATGTCTGTAATACAGAATGCTTGGCAGCATGAATATATCATCACCAATGGCGTAAAACTGCACTACGTCACCCAAGGATCAGGGCCATTAATGCTGATGTTACATGGGTTTCCTGAGTTTTGGTATTCTTGGCGGCATCAAATCCCAGAATTTGCCCAATACTTTCGAGTTGTCGCCCTAGATTTACGTGGCTACAACGATAGCGATAAACCCAAAGACCAATCAGCTTATGTCATGGATGAATTGCTCAAAGACGTAAAGGGGTTAATTCAAGGATTAGGATATGACAAGTGTATCTTAGTTGGACACGATTGGGGTGGTGCGATCGCTTGGCATTTTGCCTATGCTTACCCCGAAATGGTAGAGCGATTAATTATCCTCAACCTACCTCACCCTGCTAAATTTGCCCAAGGCTTAGGCACTTATCAGCAGTTATTACGCAGCTGGTATATATTCTTATTTCTGCTACCTTGGCTACCTGAATTACTTCTACAGTTGTCAGACTATGAAGCAATTGAACAGGCTATTAAAGGCACAGCAGTGAATAAAAGCGCTTTCACTCCAGCAGATATTGATGCTTATAAAAACGCTGCTGCAAAACGTGGTGCTACCACAGCGATGTTGAACTATTATCGTAATATTTTTTCCAACTTATTCAACCAGAAAAGTTGGGGAATTTTGCCTGTACCCACACTGATGATTTGGGGCGAAAACGATACTGCACTTGGTAAGGAACTAACCTACGACACAGCAGCTTATGTCAATGACTTTCAAATTAAGTATATTCCTGATTGTGGTCATTGGGTACAACAAGAAAAGCCGGATTTAGTCAATCAGTATATGCGAGATTTCTTAGTGATTTAAAAGACCAAATATTGTTTTTCGTCGTGCCATTTCGTATTAGTAAAGCACTGAGTAACATCTCCTATGCAACTATGCAAAGTGGCACAACTTCTTTAAAATATTTAACATTAATTTTATGGGGCAAATATCGCCTATTTTTTTAGTCGAAAACAGCCCCAAACCATAGTCAAGACTAGTTCCCAGATCACAGCACCATTGGTAGCAGATCACAACTTGTTTGTGTGTTGCCACAACAACTGTTACCAGTTTAGTGAGATAATAAAATCGTGAGGAAAAGAACGGATGTAGTTTAATGACTAAGGGGAAAAATATGAAACTCCAGCTATTCGCAGCTTTAGCCTTAGCGACTCCCCTAATTTTTAGTAGCATAGTTAAAGCTGGTAATTCGCACGAATTACAAAGGCTATATTTAACTAGAGCGTGTGTCGAGTGCAATTTATCAGGCGTTGACCTCAGAGGCGCTCATTTAATTGGTGCTGACTTACGAGGCGCAAATCTCTCTGGAGCTAACCTCGAAGAAGCCAATCTTGAAGGTGCAGACCTCACTAATGCAAATTTGAGAGGTGCAAACTTAACTTCAGCTATGCTAACTAACGTTAATTTCAGAGCAGCCAATCTCAACGGAGCAAATCTAACTCGCGCCATAATTTACGACTCGAATGTATATGGAGCATCAATGGATCACATGATCATCACTGATGCGGAAATCTATCACACTGGAATCGGCATTGGTGGAGATGCAGCAGATATGTTCCCTGATTGGGAATTACCGTAGGGCGGAAGTTAAAAGTTCAGCCAAAAGATAGGTAAAAATATTTGACCGAAATAACTAAACCTTATCCATCATGAAAAGTGGAGTTTTTGTCATTGCGACGTAAGGAAGCAATCTCACCATCTTGACTAAAAACTACAGTTCTCAAAGTAGACAAGGTTTACTTGTCCTAATTGCCACAATTCCGCTTCCCCTTCCAGTTTGAACCTCGCCTGACTAGAAGTTAGGCGATTTTGCGTTAAGAAAACAGTAACTAGCAACCAACCCCGATTTTATAACTCAAGTCGCTGGGGGCTTTAGCCTCTAACTAGCTTTCATCCCTTGTCTAAAGCCGGTTAAGTTCTTACGCCACGCTCCAAAACTTAACCTCAAGGGTTTTCAGCCTAATTCCTTATAAAAATGTGAGGTAGGCTGAATTTTGGCATGATTTGTGCTTGAATGAGTACGATTGTCAGAACTGTGCGCTCAAGATACGGGGCTATGCGCGTAGCCTACGCTACACAAAGGTTCCTCACCTTTAGCTAACCTGACAAAATATGGGATGATCACAAACTGATGATTCGGTGTTGATTCACAAAATTCAGCACTCAGAAAGCTGATTCTAAAATATATTGTCGCTTTCTGACTTCTCTCCTTATACTGACTGTCTACCTTGTAGTTGATGCAGTAGAGTTGATGAGACAATTATGGTTATAGGACACTAAAACCTGTTTGTGAATCAAACCAATGTGTACTAATGCCTTTGTGCATTGCCTAATCAACAGCCTTTGGGTGGTAATTGTCACAGATTAGATAAACTCAATTGTTAAATTTATAGGAGTGAGAATGCAAGAACCAGAATTCACAGAAACCAAATCTCAAGAGGCAGCAATGCCAAATATCAACAATCAAACAGGAACTATTACTAAACTCCAGCCTCCTGTGCAGTCTCAAGAGCAATGGCAAAAATACGGGGAGCAAATTTCTGGTTTTTTAGCAACACTACCCGACTACCTGGGAGGTTTCTTTAACCAATATAAGCAGCCCCTAGTTAGTGTTGGTTTAATTGTCGCCGCCATTGTTTCGGTTAAGGTACTCTTGGCAGTATTAGACTCTTTGAATGATATTCCTTTAGTCGCACCGACCTTTGAATTGATTGGTATTGGCTACTCGGCTTGGTTTGTTTATCGCTATTTGCTCAAAGCCTCGACCCGGAAAGAGCTAACTAGTGAAATCACTACTCTCAAATCGCAAGTTGTCGGTAAAAATAAACCAGAAGCTTAATATCTACTTTTTCGCTCTCCTTTAGTT
>PWQB01000228.1 GCA_003556955.1 Nostocaceae cyanobacterium CSSed10_463m | reverse complement strand
ATCTGTTTGGAAATCACGATAAATCCACCAACTTTATATTATTACCTGAAAACCAGCTTAATTACGAATTACGAATTGTTTCCGTGCTTGCCAACGTCCACGCCAGGATACAATTAATTTTTGTCCGGCGATTTTACCTTGACTTGGCAAAAGTCGCAGCCATTGTATTAAACCTAAACTCTCTCTTGTACCCACCAAGACAGCCCAAAGCCAGAACACAAAATGACGCGATCGCGGTAAATGTTCTAATAAAACCAAAGTTTCATTATGAACTAAATTAATAAAAGCAATTTCATTAAAATTATGGCGTTGATCTTCATCAAAACGTTGGGCTGGATAATGATCTACTGCCACATTTGGATCATAAATCATCTTCCAACCAGCCCGCTTTAAAGCCAGAGTAAAAGCCATTTCAAAGTGTACTTGCGCTCCTGTACCCCGCATTCGTTGATCAAATTGTAATTTCCCGACGGCTTGGGTACGAAAACTCATATTTACGCCTTTGAGAACATCAACTTCACGGGGTTCTCCTACTCCTAAATGATGATTCCCAATGACTCGCCCGAACCACTGCAATTTGCCAACTATTGATTCTTGACCGTCTTCAATTTTGTCGCCATAGTGTACCCAATCACGACCACCGACCCCACCAATGCTACTATCACGACTAAAGTGAGCATTGATTTTTTCTAACCAATCAGGATGGGGTGCAGCATCATCATCAGTAATAGAAAAAATGTCTCCTTCCACTGCGGCTAATCCAGCGTTGAGTGCAGCTACTACGCCCGATTCTGTCACCTTGACAGTTTGCAGTGGTAAATTTTGGGGATTAAATTTGGCCAGAAATTCCCAAGTTTCTACATCTGTATCCCGAACTACTAAAATTAATTGATCAACAGGTTTAGTTTGTGCCTGTAGTGCCAAAAGGCAACGTGACAGATCCAGAGGACGGCGATAAGTGGGGATGAGAACTGTATTTCTCATGATTAATTAACTCCTCAAATAGATCCAAATAAGTTTGTGCCATATTCGTCCAACTGTGTTGTTCTGCGACTAAACGCGCCGCTTTCCCCATCTGTTGGCGCAAGGTGCGATTGCCTCCAGCACTGCGCTCCGCGCAATCGCTAGTTAGTAATTGCATTGCTTGTGTCAAAGCTTCCGGATCATCTGAGTCTGACAAAACTATTCCAGATTCTGGCGTTACCAAGTCGGCTGCACCGGTGGATCTCGCGGTAATTACGGGTAAACCAGAAGCCATTGCTTCAATTACTACTAAACCAAATGGCTCATAACGTGAGGGAAAAACCAAGAAATCGACGGCTTTCATCAGTTCTGGAACATCAGGCCTTTGTCCCAAAAAATGTACTCTCTGACTTAAACCTAATGATTCTACTAGCTGGAGATAGGGACTTCCTTGAGTGTTTCCTGCTACTGCTAGATGTAGTTCAGGAACTTTCACTAAGGCTTGTAATACTGTATCTAAATTCTTGCGAGACAGTCTGATATCCCCGGCAAACAGTGCGATATGTACGTCTTCAGGTAGTTGCCATTTTTGGCGTTTACTGATTCCTGGGGAAAATTCTTGTAAATCAACGCCGTTTAAAATTACTTTAATTGATTTTGGGGTTACGCCTATAGCTAATAAATCCTGGGCAACTTTATCAGAAACTGCCACTACTACTTGCGCTTTCCGAAAAGCCTGTTTTTCCCAACGAGCATTTAAACTTGTATATAACCACTGGTAAAAATTATATCCAAGTTTATCTGACTTTGGTTGAATTTTTTGAGAGTTAAATTTCTGCCAAGAATTATGGACAAAATGCACTGGATTCACATTTCCGGGTGCATTAGTAATGGCTCCATTAACTTTTACTATGTCTAATTCTGAGCGATGTTTTCGCAACCAATTTGTACTTTTATGAGCAAATATCAAGTTGCGAAGTAGTTCGGTAGGCCATCCTTGTACAGAAATAGGAACCCAGTTAACTTGATGATTTTGCTGTAGTTCTAAGGCTACATGACTAGCTAATATGGTCAGGTGATAACCACGACGAATTGCTTCTTGGGCAACTTCGTAGTTAACTCTACCTTGACCATCGCCTTTTTGTACGGTATGGGTAACAATGCAAATTTTCATTTATTACCTCTCTTATTAACTATTAATTTAAAGTTGGAAAAATTAAGCGAGATGCAGGAACCATATTAGTTTGATTTTGCTATTCCTATGACTGGATTAGCTAACATTTTGGGGATGAAGCTGAGGCTGAGTGCTGCTATGGTGCGGAAATTAAATTTCTGCTGTTTTAAAGCTTGCCAAAGGTAAGTACGTGCTAGTTCTGTTTGTTGATTTCGCAGTAAACCAATGCCTAAAGTTGTATGAGATTCTAACCATTTTTCTTGAAAGTATGTTTTGTATGCTTTTAGTTCAGGAGCGTCCCTAAAAATTTGGTAACAGAAGATTTCATTTTTGGCTTTACGAATTTTTGCCTGTGCGTTTTTACTACCGCTAAGTTGGGTATCAGTCTGCTCGTGTTCTCGATATAGTGTGAGTTTTTCTGGATGATAGTAAGCACCATAACCGGATATGCAGCAGAGGTAGGTTAAATATAAATCCCACATACCGCCAACTTCTGCGGGGATATTATCCCAATTAATCAAGTGATTACGAATTACACAAGCGGCAGCAGTGGCTATGCTTTTATCTATTAACCCAATTTCATAGAATGGTTGATGAACTCCTGCTGCCAGTTGATCTCGCTTGTAACTCCGTGTGTTTACTTCTGTAAGTGTATGTTTAATTTTGCTATTGGCATCAATAATATATTGATCACAAAAAGCCAAAATTAAATTAGAATTTTCTTCTAATGGTGGTACAAGTTTGGCTAAAAAATCCTGATTCCACATATCATCATCGTGGAGACTCGCCAGATATTTACCACGTGCCATTTTGAAGGCGTGCATCTGATTGCCAATCATGCCTAAATTGTGCGGTTGTCGCCAAAAGCGAATGCGTGGCTCTGCAAAAGATTCTACAATTTCTTGGGGATTTTCTGGACTACAGTTATCCGAAACAATGATTTCAATGTTTTGATATGTTTGGTTAATAGCACTGGATATCGCCTGATGGAGATACTCTGGTCGATTATAAGTGGGGATAACTACACTGACTAAAGGTTGAGTATCTGGCATGGCTTTTGAGACTAGTTTAACTCGTGAGATGTTTAAGTTTACTATTCCTAGAGAAATAGATCAAAATCGTCATCATTGCTAATTTTTTATACATATTTCGTATTACTTCATTTTAGACAATGAATAACATTTCCCATTGATCTAATATTTTCTATAGGACTCCTATTTGATTTTTGATAGCTTGCGTGGCGTAAGCCATATAAAACTCGGTACACGTTATTCATTTTTTCCTGTTCCCTACCTCTACGAGTAATTATGGCTCTAAGCGCAGCTATGCCGTCAGGCTTTACGCCACGCTACGCGAACAGCAATCAAAGCGGATTCCTATATATTCCTATGGGATTTAAATGTAGTTTCACTAAAAATGGTTTGCCCTTTTTTGATAATATCTTGATTATTCTCAGTTGAGAAATTATCAGAAATTAAAATTTCGCACTCAGATTCACAGCCTTTGATTTCTTGATGTAGCCATGCTAGCTGTTTAGCAAGCAATGTAGCACGATTAAATGAGGGTATTGCAATAGTAAGTAATGTAATCATAGTAAGGAATTTTCCACAAATTTTCTATTGGATTAAAGCTTCTACGCGTTCTACTACTTCAGCAGATACTGTTTTCCATGACCGATTTTCGACTGAAGTTTTTGCATTTTTACCAAGAGTCGCTCTCAACTGGCTATCATTAGCACACTGTTGTATTAGAGAAGCTAACTTCCCTGCATCACCTGCTTCATAAAGTAACCCATTATCCCCATGACGAATCAAATCTTTTTGACCACAGCAATTTGTAGTGATACAGCAGCTTCCAGATGCCATTGCCTGTAGTAGCACTAAAGGTTGTCCTTCAAAAAAGCTAGGCAGAACAAAGATTTGAGAACGCATAAACAGACTTAGCTCATCAGATGCCAAAAATTTCGGAATTATTTCCAAATAAGGATGAAGATGCTTTGGCCAGGAAGCTAAAACACCCTCATGTTCAAGACCTGTACCTGCAAGCAACCAATTAAAAGTTAAGCCTTGTTCATGCAAAATTTGAGCAGCATCAACCAACGTTTTAATTCCTTTGCGCTCAATCCAAGAACCCATAAAAAGAATAGTAAATGGATTGTTAATCTGTGGTGTTTCATTTACATGATAGGGATAAATTCCATTCTTGTATAAAAATATATCTTGAGAATTTCTGTGATAATATTGCTCAGTAAATTTACAATCTTCTTGATTGAGAAGAAGTAAAAGATTTCCTTTTCGTAAACCTAAATCACAATAATGCAATCGCCATAGGGGAAAAAGTAACTTTGTCCGCAATTTTAATTTTTGAGAGCTGCCATATTTATCTTGCAACTCCAATTCCCAAGCTCTTCGCTCTAGCCCATGACTAACTACTACAACAGGAATATTAAATGATAGGAAGAATCCAGAAGCAGGTTCATGAACTATAAAGACAGAGGCTTCTCTAGCCAATTTTTTATAGAAGCGCCGAGCGGCATAAGGGAAGAATGCTTTATGAGCAAATGGGCCTGTTTCATCTGGACCGATATGTAGAAATTCGTAGCCTTGGCTTTCAAATTCATTTTTCCAATGCCAAGCAACTCGACCCATACCAGATTCTTCGCTTAGAATCACTTCCGCAATGTAAACAATAAGCTTTTTCATTTAGTTTTTAGCTCACAAAGTTTTGATTCAAATTTAAAAATTCATACTAAGCTGCTGTCTGTAGTAATACCTGGTAGTGAGGAGTATGTAATTAATGTTTTAACCCAACTTGATTGCGGGTTTAAGAACGGCAGAAAGATATCTATAGGATTGAGTACTCATTGACATTGTGAGATCCACAATTTTCATGAAATTTATCTTTTTAGATGTTCTAGAAATTGGATAATCAGGGATATTACTCATGCCTATTGATTGAGCATATTGACGGCAAGCTTCCCAGTCATAAGCCCAAATATCTTCCATCCAAAAGCGTTGAATGCCGTATTTATGAAAATAACGCAGTACTTCAAAATCGTAGTGATAATACTTTTGTTTGATAATTGTATGCATATCAATTCCCCGTTCTTCCCAGCCTGTAAACCACTCTTGAGCAGCAGTTTCTAATTTTCCCATACTCAAGTAATCGGGTTTTGAAGGATAGCGCGATCGCCTACCTATAAAATGACCAACTTCTAAGACATTTTCAATTACACTATACAGACGTAATTTTGAGGCATGGGCATCCAAACGAGTGATACCATAGTGAATCACCTTAATATCATGAATATGTAATCTTGTAGCATATTCAGGCATAGGAATCCTGACACTATGAATTTTCTGCGGCCGATGTTCAGCACCGTCATCAACATAACCCAGGGGTGTGAGAATACCAGTTCTCAGACATTGATGAGTTGTGACAAATAAATCTGGCTTTTCAAAAAATAATACTGTGCCTGGTTTAGCCTTCAGCATTGCTTGCCAGCTTGCAGTATGAATAGCATTAGATGCTAATATTTCATCAGCGTCCAAAGCTAAAATAATTTTATGTCCTGGAACTAAATCTCTGGCTGCTTGAATTAATAATAACTGCCGACCTGATTCATTAAAACTTTCTGATTTGTTTTCAATCAGTGTCACCTTGGGATACTTTTTATAAATCGCCTGACTGCCATCAGTAGAATTTTGATCAGCAACAATTATATGATCAGCAAATTCACTAGTGACAGATAAAAACCGATCTAAGATCCAAGCTTCATTTTTTACGGGTGTAATTACTACAATTTTCGGTTTCTGGTTTTCCATTGTTAATTATGAGATGGAGAAAAATAGTATTTGGTAAGTTCTTACTGGCAATTAACCAATTTTCTGGAATGAAACTCAGTAATAGTTTTTTCGTAAATGT
This sequence comes from Nostocaceae cyanobacterium CSSed10_463m, assembly GCA_003556955.1. The sequence continues at coordinate 3,288 of PWQB01000228.1, read as the reverse complement.
CTTTTAAACGCTGAATATGAACATCAATAGTGAACTCTTCCTGGAACCAAGCCTGACCTTGTTCACCCATTAATTGACTTTGGGAAAAGTTGTTTCCTAATTCGTTGATAGCAGAGGCTAACTTTTTAATGTCGTGAAGGGGAACCAAAATTCCGGTTTCACCATCTCGCACGTATTCGGTAATACCACCGACTGCACTAGCAATAATGGGGCGATAGTGGCTATAGGCTTCGAGGGTGACCAAACCAGCAGGTTCAGGCCAAAGACTAGGAAAAATTACAGCAAAGCACTGTTGATAAAGTGATTCTAGTTTTTCGCCATTACACCAACCATGCCAAGTAATGCGATCGCTTAACCCCATCTGACGTGCTAATTTTTCCATACTAGGCTTACTCCAACCATCACCGGCGATATCTAAATGAATGCGTTGGTTAGTTTGTGCTAAAGCTTTAATTAGCCATTCCACCCCTTTATCAGGAACAATTCGACCAGCGAACAAAATACGCTGATTTTGATGAGTTGTTAAATTTAGCGGTGCAGTCGGAGATTATGGTGCTTTCACACCACAGCGCAATGTTACTACTCTCTCTGCTGCTAAACCACTATTAATGATCTGTTGACGCACATAATCACTATTAGCAATCACAGGAATTTGCAGTTTTTTCAGGGTTTCTAGAGGCTGGTGAGCATTGTGCCAATTTTGCAGAATTTTTTGCGGTCGGCGACTACCACAGCCATCTACTAAATGTCCCCAAGTACATCCCAGAGGATTGATCGCGCGATCGCAAACTTTTTTCCGCTTGGCTAAATATTTTGTCCCACTGGGACAATAGCTAGAGTGATTGTGCAGAGTCAATATTGCCGGGCATTCTTCCCGTAAATCCAGCAGCATATCTGGTTCGTGAATATGCAGCAATTGGGGCTGTTTTTGATCTATATTTTTTAGAGAAGCAAGAGTGCGATCGCTAATCCCAGTGATTTGAGAATTTACTAAAGACGCTAAATAAGTTTCAATACCACCACCTCCTTTAATATCAGCACGGGAGCAGTGATAAATCATTTTTTGATCAAGAACTAATGAATAATTCATCTTTAACTTATATACTGAGAAATACATTTGTCTTGATATTCAAACATCAAGCTACATAAAGCATTTTTCAATTAGCGGGGTTGCATATATTGAATTAAACTTAATTAAGCATTCCTTGATGACTAAATATTTGGCTTAAATTTTCTTGGTAACGTGCTTGAGTTTGTGCTTCGGCTACACCTCTGGCAGATTTACCCATTTCTAGACATTTATCTGGATTTTCTGCCAAAAAAACCAATTTTTCTGCCATAGTTTGGCTATCTCTAGGTGGTACTACAAAACCATTCACACCATTTTCTACAACATCAGCCGCACCACATTGGGACGTGACAATTACAGGTAGTCCACAAGCCATTGCTTCTAATGCCACTAAGCCAAAACCATCTTCTACAGAAGGTAATACTAAAACCGAAGATTTACCAAAAATTTGTGTCGGGTCAGCACTACTAAAATCCCAAAACTCCTGTTTAATCTGAGAGTGTTGATTTAATGTCTTTTCCATAAAGATCCGCAAAGCACGGGTAGAAGTTCCCCCAACTATCAACAATTCTGAGTTAGGAATATTAGCGTGTAAAAAAGCATCAACTAAATAAGGTATACCTTTACGTGGTTCAATTGTCCCGACATAAAGTACCCGAAATACTGTATCAGTTTTTGGGGTAGGACGAAATCTCTGTGTATCTACAAAAGGTGTCAAAACGGCAACTTTTTCTGAAGCAAATCCAGCTTTTACAAAAGTTTGTTTTGCGACTTCCGAAAGTACAACAATTAAATCAGCTTGCTGACACTCACCAGAAAAGCGTTGCAACATCATCGGGTTCATCGTCGCCACAGTCGGATCATTCAGAGATTTCATCTCTTGCTGAATTTGTTGCTGCATGAATGGTAAGTAATTATTCAAGCAATATAACCAAGTCTTTGCACCTTTAGCTTTGGCGGTTTTAAAACTTAAATTAGTTTGACCTGCTACCCCCATGATTAAATCACAAGGTTGAGACTGCAATTGCTTACTTACCTGCTGATCAAAATGTAAATCACTCAACAATACAGCCAAATCATGACGACGACGCAACACAGGAGTAGCCAGTAATCTTTTACTCCAGCGAGAATAGCCCAAAGGATTAACTGGAAAATGGGTTTGAGGTTTTTCCACTCCTGAACAATATACAGTTAAATCGGCTAGTTTGCTTAGACCTACTGCTGCATTAGCTAAACAAACACCTTGTCCTCCTGTACCTAAACCAGTGTTGCAAGTAAGAGTAATTTTCATCAGTTTTAATTAGCAATAACTGTTTTTGAGCAAACTGTGTCTAAGATTTTTAAATAATCCTGAACTAAATTTATGTAGCTAAGTTCCTCCTGTATATCTGTCCGTTCAAACCTCAGAGGAAAACCAGAAAATTTAGCTGCTGCTATGTCTTTTATCACTTCACTCATGGCTGAAATATCAGTAGGTTCAACTAACCAAACTCCTGGCTTATCTTGTAAATAGTCCCAGTTTTCACCTTTAGGTACTGCTGCCAAAATGGGGCGATCTGTCATCAAATATTCATAGGTTTTACAAGAAATACGTCCGCCAGAACTATTATCCGGACGATTTGGGAGAGTAATAAATAAAAGGTCTGCTTTCCGGGCGATTTGAATGGCTTCAAAATGAGGTAAACTACCAAAAACAGAAACAACATCTGTCAGGTTTTGGTTTTGTAAAACCCTTTGGACAACAGACTCTGGGAAGCTATTTCCATAAATTCCTAGCTGAATTTTTTTCTCCCATTCAGGATATTGAATTAATACTTGTTGGATTGCTTTACCTGCAAAAACTGGGCTAGAACTGCGATAATCAATTTTCGCTCGGCGATAATAGCCTAATTCCATCCCAGCCCTGTAGAGTTTTTTCAGCAGTGTTTTTTCTTCAGGACGATGATAAAATTCATACCAGCCATTCATCCCACCAGTATAAATAATCTCGAAATTTGTATCAATAAGTTTTGCTGAAATCGGAGTAGCAAAATCCTGCGGATCAGCACCACAACGAATCAAATGGAACTTTGATTTTTGGGCTTCAGGCTGTCGCTGCTTCACCAAATCTAAATTAAATTGAGAAACATAAACAATTGCATTAGCTTGACGCACATAAAAATTTTCTAGCCTACATCCTAAAGCATGATGTAACCAGCTAGGAGAAGTGTGATGCATAT
>PWQB01000539.1 GCA_003556955.1 Nostocaceae cyanobacterium CSSed10_463m | reverse complement strand
TCCCCCCTGCACCCTGCACCCTGCACCCCTGCCTCTTAATTCCCCCCTGCACCCTGCACCCTGCACCCCTGCCTCTTAATTCCCCCCTGCACCCTGCGGTGCAGAATAGTCGCCGGATTTACCGCCAGTTTTACTGACTAGTTGAATCGATTCAATTTGAATAGACTTTTCTAAAGCCTTGGCCATATCGTATAAAGTCAAAGCCGCCACAGACACAGCTGTTAAGGCTTCCATTTCTACACCAGTTTCAGCTTTGGTTTTGACTGTGCCATAAATTTGATAACCAGGAAGTTGGGAGTCAGGTGTGATCTCAACTGTAATTTTTTGTAGTGGCAAGGGATGACACAGGGGAATTAGTGTAGCTGTCTGTTTGGCTGCCATAATTCCCGCCAACCTGGCTGTTGCTAATACATCTCCCTTGGGAGCATTGCCGGCTTGAATAGCTGCAAAGGTTTCTGGTAACATTCGCACCTTAGCTACAGCTACGGCTTGGCGGATAGTGGGCATCTTCGTAGACACATCTACCATCTGTGCTTCGCCTTGAGGATCAAGATGTGTTAATTCGGCAAAATTAGATAAAAAATTGTCTTGCATTATTTTGAAAGTGGTGTTAAGATAAAATTCTTGTAAGGGTGTGTAGCTCAGTGGACTAGAGCACGTGGCTACGGACCACGGTGTCGGGGGTTCGAATCCCTCCTCGCCCGTTAAAAACCAGAAAAAGGCAAAGTAGATATAATTCTATTTTGCCTTTTTTTGCTATTTAGTACAGCACAGCGTCAATAGCACAACCATTTAAAATCAATGAAAAGCCTGTATAGTAGGCTTTTTGACTTTTGACTTTTGACTTCCGCGAAGCGGTACTAGTTGCCATGATTGAAGGCATAAGTATCTTCAGCACGTCCTAAAGCAAAGCGCAGGGAATGATTGAGATTATGGCTCGACTGGGTGAGAAAAATGATCACCGCTAAAAGAGTTAAACCAGCACCATAGCCAAACATATTGCGGTAGCCTACTTGTTCAGCTATGGAACCCAGAACCGGCCCAGCGATCGCAATACCAATATCCAATCCGATTAAAGATACACCAAAAATCCGCCCTCGTTCATGAGGCTGGGCGCGGTCTGTCATCATGGCGGCCATCATGGGAATTGCTGTTCCCGAAGCTGCACCTTGGACAAATGCTGCGAACAAGAACATAGGGGCGCTGTTAGCTTGCCAAATCCCCATCATTGCTAAGGTAAAAGCAATTAAACTTAGGGTGATAAATAATCCTCTGCCATATTTATCAGAAGCGCGACCGATAAACAACCTGACATTAAAACTAGCGATCGCTGCTATGGTGTAAAACAGTCCTGGATTCAAATCTACATTCGTGGATTGGATAAATAATGGCACAAAGGTATGCAGAGTTCCTAAAACCACACCAATTAATAACATGATAATTGCCGGAATCCGCACCCTGGGACTAAATAACAGTCCCCAAAATTGGTGATCATTCGGGTTATTGAGGGGCTTTTCCTCCACAGGTGGATTGACAATAGGGATAATACACAACATTCCGGCAAAACCCAAGGCCGAAGATAACAAAAATAATGGGATGTAACCGGCTGCTGCTTGTAAATATCCCCCCAAGGCTGGACCGATAGCCACACCCATCGGATTTACTAAGCTCATATAACCAATGACTTCACCACGATTTTTAGCAGGGGCTAAATCTCCCACCAATGCAATATAAGCAGTCCCAAAAGCGGCAATGCTAATACCGTGAAAGGCACGTAACACCATTAATGGCATAATTGCAGTAGCGAAAATATAACCCAGAGGTGCGATCGCAACTGCTGACATTCCAATCAGCAAGACAATCTTACGGCCACGACGATCCGCTAAATTGCTACACCAAGGGCGAAAGAGCAACATCCCAATGGCAAAACTACCCATCACAATGCCAATCTGTTGACTAGTTGCGCCTATATCCTGAATGTACAGGGGTAAGGTGGGCAATAACGAAGCAATGCTAGACCAGAATAATAAACCTGCTGTAAATAAAACCAGCAGGTTACGTTGTAGTTTAGCGTCCAATGTGTGAAGAACTTTCAAAGCAGATTTTTGTTAATTTTGAATGTTTGTTGATTACATTGTTACGTTACTTAACATTTTTGGCTACTACTTCCCGCACTCGATAAATGGGGCGATTTTGAGATTCATGGTAAGTACGCATCAATAATTCCGCCAAAAGACCAAAACAAAATAACTGCACCCCAGTCACTAGCAGCAAAACCGCTAAAATCAGCAAAGGACGACTACCAATAGTTTCACCCAAAGCTAACTTGATGAAAGTTAAGTAAATACCAATTAGTGTTCCTGTCACCATTGAACCTAAACCCAACAACCCAAAAACGTGCATCGGGCGGGTGAGGAACTTTTTCATAAAGTAGATAGTTAACAAATCCATCATCACGCGAAACGTCCGCCAAATCCCATATTTACTGCGACCAAAACGCCGCGCATGGTGACGCACCTGAATTTCAGTAATTCGCGCCCCTTCAATGAAAGCCAAAGCTGGTAAAAAGCGATGCAGTTCCCCGTAGAGATTCATATCTGCTACTACTTCCGACCGATAAGCCTTGAGGGAACAACCATAATCATGTAACTTCACTTCTGTTACCTTCCCAATTAACCAATTGGCAATTTTAGAAGGAATTAAGCGGGAAACTACAGCATCTTGGCGTTGATGTCGCCAACCACTGACTAAATCATAGCCTTCTGCCAACTTTACCAATAATAAAGGAATATCAGCTGGATCATTTTGCAAATCAGCATCCAAGGTGACAATCACTGTGCCGATCGCATAATTAAACCCAGCGGCCATTGCTGCACTTTGTCCATAATTGCGCCGCAGCAGCACCGCTTTTAAATCATTGCGGATTTGGGCTTGTTCCTTCAGGTACTCAGCCGAACCATCTGTAGAACCATCATCTACACAAATGATTTCGTAACTAAAATTACTGGCGCTGACATGATTAGCGATCGCCTCCAGCAACAGGGGTAAGCTTTCCACCTCATCCCGCACAGGTACAACCACCGAAACATCCGGGACAATTACCGAAATTGCCCCATTTTCATCATTTGAACCCTTGGAAATTAACCCACTCCTCATCTTTCTCAGCGTCCTCAATGTTTCTGTGGTATGCGCTACGCGCACGTGTAACTCTTAATAACCCTACCAGCACCTCGCAGCTGCTGATAATATGACTGACTTACTCTATCGCCCTGTTCCGAGAGAATATCAATCCCGATCCCATTGCGTCCCTGATCTTTTCCCGAACTATGAATGTAATAACCATCACCCAAGTACAGCCCCACGTGAGTAGCTTTTTCTGGTGTACCAAAAAACACTAAATCCCCAGGTGCTAACTCAGCCATTGGAATTTTCTCAGTAAAAGCTTCCTGTTGATAAGCATCTCTGGGTAACCAAACACCCACCGACACAAAAGCCGCTTGCATTAAACCCGAACAGTCGTAATTGGGCGCAACTGTACCACCCCACAGATAATAGTTTGACTGCTGCATGGCTGTTTGAGTAAAAGCAATTACATCTGGTAATAATTTCTTAATTTCAGACGCAGAAAATGATTTAGCCTGATAAAGTACAGTAGCAGGTTGTAATATAGCCAAATCGGTAAAAGATACCCAGCCTGGATAGTCATCCTCACACAAACACACCTCCACTGCTGACACCTGATGATTTGATGTGATTCGTAAATGTCGCCCAGAAGCCGCTTGAGTGGACAGGCGCGTACATTCAGGAGAATCATATAAATTCAAATCAGCTATACAGTGGTATTCTGCCGATGTCGAATTTAGGATTTGGGATTCTGGATTAGAGAGCATTCTGCAATGATTTTCTTTAGAAAAGACGAACAACTGGAAAATATTGGTAATGGCATTTTAGAGGCTACTTGGGCAGAATTTCCCACCTTAGCCCGTAACCAAGTGGCTTTAACTTGGATTGTGTATGATCCCCCAGTACCTGTAAATACGGGTGGGGCTTTGACTCCTGACGCTTTTTGGCATCATACAGTCCGTGGTTTTACTTATCGTGGCGTGGAACGAATTTATCCGGCGAGTGTAGTCAAACTGTTTTATTTGGTCGCAGCTAATGAATGGCTGGAAAAAGGGATGACTTCACCTTCTCAGGAGTTAGAAAGAGCTTTGCGGGATATGATTGTTGATTCTAGCAATGATGCTACTAGTTTAATTGTTGATATCCTCAGTGGTACAACTTCCGGCCCAGAGTTACCTGTTGGCCCCTTTGAAACTTGGAAATATCAACGTCACATTGTTAACCGCTATTTTCAGTCTTTGGGCTGGGAGGAAATGGAGACAATTAATGTCTGTCAAAAAACTTGGGGTGATGGTCCCTATGGCAGAGAACGGGCATTTTATGGGGAAATGTTAGAAAATCGCAACATGGTAACCACCAATGCGATCGCTAAGTTACTTCATAGTATTGTCGGTGGGGTGGCAGTGTCTAGCGGGCGATCGCAAGCCATGATGAATTTGCTCAAACGTAGCCTCAACCCCGATGATTTACCCACTGATGTCGAAGAAGACCAGGTAACAGGTTTTTTAGGGAGTGGACTCAGCCCAGATGCTCAAATTTGGTCAAAAGCCGGTTGGACAAGTCAAGTTCGCCATGACGCAGCCTATATTGAGTTACCAGAACAGCGTCCCTACATTTTAGTAGTATTTACTGAAGGTAAAGCCAACGCTAAACGCCGGGATATTTTACCTTTTATTTCTCAGCTATTTGCCAAAGAAATTAGTAATTCGTAATTAGTAATTCGTAATTCGTAATTAATAATACATTGTCCTTGATTTATTAATGACGAAAACGGGCGTTATAGGATTTATTCATGTGTTTATAACTACGGATTACGAATTATTGTTACTAACCAATCACAGCGCAGATATAGGCAGTGTAGACAAGCTCAATACAAAGCCTTTAAGAGGATGTTTTAAAAGTCTTATTGTTGGTAGCCAAACATTCTAGATCCCCCTAAATCCCCCTTATAAAGGGGGACTTTGATTCTAATTCCCCCCTTTTCAAGGGGATCTGCGAGTGCCTAAAATTACAGCCAACCACTTTTAAAACAACCTCTAAGGATCATATAATAATTTGATTTTATCATGCACCTTTAGATAGATTTATGCCCAATTAATTCAACAGTATATTTAGATGTGTAACACATTCTGGTTGATGACGTTTCTAGCTAAATTAATTATTTTCATGGCAAAATATCCAATCCTGATTTATTGTTAATTAATTTGTTTTTAGGATTCCTATGACATCCCCTGATCCGCAAACTGATTTTGGAGATAATCTTTCACAAACCTCAGAAAAGTCACCCTTTAAACAACAACGGTGGCGAAGATTATTGTTAGCTTTTATACTAATTATTGGCGGTGGAACAGCTACAGTTTGGCGTGTCTTAACTCCCTCACCTGAAGCACCACCTGCTAATATTAAAACTCCAGGGGTAAGAGTCAAAATATCACCAGTCAAAATTGGTACAGTTGAGGAAAGTTCAGACTTTGTTGCTAGTTTGCAGTCTCAGCGTTCAATACAGATACCATCTAAAATTCCAGGACAAGTTACCCAAATATTTCTCAAATCAGGAGATCCAGTTACAGCCGGAACAGCTATTATCCAAGTGGACTCTAGACAAGCAACAATTAATGAACTTAATATTGCGAAACAAGCGGCTGTAGCACAACGAGAAAATGCCCGTGCTAAACTTCAGTCTCTAGAAGCCGCACGCCAATCTCAAACTGTGGATTTGCGATTGAAGCAACAAGACTATGAAAGGTATGCTAATTTGGCAGCACAGGGAGCCGTATCTCGACGTGCTAGAGATGAGTCTGCCAGCACAGTAGCTACAGCCCAGGCTAATCTCAGCGCTATTAATGCCCAAATTCAAGGAGAGCAAAGCACTATATCACAGGCTGAAAAAACTATACAGCAAGCCGAGGAAGATATTAAAATCCAACAAGTACAGCCTCAAAATTATAGAATTACAGCCCCTTTTACGGGCATAGTTGGCAAAATTCCCGTGAAAGTAGGGGATTTAGTCAATACTTCTACGCCACTAGTTACTGTTTCTCAGAAACAACCTTTAGAAGTCCATATTTCCATTCCAATTGAACAAAGCAAGCAATTACGCCAGGGAATACCTGTAGAGGTTTTGAATCCACAAGGACAAGTTCTCAGTACTAGTAAAATATCTTTAATTGCTCCTGATCCTGAGAATGAGCAGCAATCGATGCTAGTAAAAGCACTTTTTAATAATTCTGACAGTCAACTCCAACCAGAGCAATTAGTCAGAGCTAGAGTAATTTGGAATCAGCGTTCTGGGGTATTAGTTCCCACAAAAGCAGTGTCTCGTCAAGGTGGCAAAACTTTTGTCTATGTTGTCAAAACAGAAGAGTCTCCACAAGGAGGTTATCAACTCATAGCTCGACAAAAGCCGATACAGTTAGGCAATGTTAGAGATGATTATTACCAAGTTTTAAAAGGATTACAACCCGAAGACCAAATTATTACTTCAGGACTATTGAATCTCAAAGATGGTGTGCCGATAGTACCGGAAACTTGAGCTTTTTATAAAACTCTTGTGGAGCGGGCAAAGATGCCAAACCCCTCCCCTAGCCCCCCTTGAGAAGGGGGGAAATTTTCTTAAAGTCCCCCTTTTTAAGGGGGATTTAGGGGGATCAGATCACTTGTGTGTACACGGTAGCCTGAGCCGGGGGCGGGAGCAGGAATGTTGATTAAAAAATATCGGCTGGGTCGGCTGAGTTTAATTTTTGCATAGCGATCGCACCGGAAATTAAACACATAATAATTGTTAAAATTAAAACTAAAATTATCCGGTCAGGAGTCATAAATAATGGTAACTTGGTGACATTGCGGGTAAAAGCATACATGAAAAACGAAACCACACCACCAGGAACAAAACCACAGATAGCTAATATTAATGCCTCTTGAAATACAACCAATAATAAATAGCTATTACGATAACCCATTGCCTTGAGTGTGGCATATTCCGGCAAGTGATCCATGACATCACTGTAAATAATCTGATAAACAATAATTACACCCACTAAAAAGCCAATGGTGACACCCAAGGAAAATATAAAACCAATCGCGCCATTTTCTTGCCAATATTTCTTTTCAAAATCAATAAATTCTTGGCGGGTGAAAACTTGCACATCATCATTCAGGTAAGACCGCAAAGCTTTCGCTACTAAATCCTCATCACTACCTGGCTGAAGATTAATTAAACCTAAATTAACTTGACCTGGTTGCTGTCCTGAAAAAATCCGCAAATAGTTTTGATCACTAGTAATCACACTACCATTAGCCACAAAAGAAGCGCCAACTTCGTATAAACCGCCAATTTTTACTTTACGTCCTTGCAGTTCTGTGGTAATAGATTTACCCTCAGAAATTTGTGCGATCGCCTGTTCATATTTCCCACTAGAATTGCGGTCAAATAACAGCGTATTGGGATATTTAATCTGTTCTAATTTTCGATTAACTTCCGGCAAATTGAATACAGGTTTTTCAGGATTAAAGCCAATTACCAAAATTGATTCATCCAACTTCGTTTGGGGACTCTTCCAAACACCTAAGCGGACATACAGAGGATTAACAGACTCAACCTCAGACAAATTAGCAGCTTGAAATAACCGACGACGGGGAAAACTACTAAGAAGTCCCAAATTTTGCGCTTGACGGCTAACTAAAACTAAATCAGCTTGCAAAAGTTCATGAAATCGAGTATTACTATCATATAAAGCCGACTGAAAGCCCAACTGCATTAACATTAAAAAATCGGCAAAGGTGATTCCACAAATAGCAACTAAAAACCGTCCTTTTTGCTTCATTAATTGCCGCCAAGCCAAAGGAATTTTACGATTAAACATAAGGATATGGGGATTGAATGAGGATGAATAATTTATACAAGGGCGGGCAGGATGCCCACCCCACAATATTTATAAGATGAAAATTCTGTAACTAATGACTATTGACTAATTAGTATTTCCACGTTGACCTGAAGATTAGTAAAATTAGCAACTTGCTGACTAGAAGCTGCATCTAAACGAATTTTAGCCTCAATTACTCGCGCATCTGTAGCTGCGGTGGGGTCACTATCTAACACATCTTTCTTCGCCACCTTCAAGCCAATGCGATCCACAATTCCGCTTAATTCCCCTGCAAAAGCATTACTAGGACTAGTAATATTAGCAACCTGACCGGGGCGAATTTTGCCAATATCACTTTCATAAATTTCCGCGATCGCATACATTTGAGTAGTTTCCCCTAATTCCACAATTCCCTGCTCACCAATAGTTTCACCGGGACGAGCTTGAACCCGCAGAATTTGACCGGCTTGGGGGGCGCGAATGTATGCTGTATCAACTTCAACTTGCATTTTTTCCACAGTAGCGATCGCACTATCCACCTCTGCTTGTGCTATTGCTACATCTGTAGGACGCACCTCCGATGTTTGCGCTAAAGTCGCTTTGGCTTCTTGAATCTGCGCGGTGAGGGTGCGTTGAGTTCTGCCTAAATTGGCTTTAGCACCATTTAACTCTTCTTGGGCGGTTCTGACGGTTAATCTGCGAGTATCCAGCGCCGAAGCCGATATTGCACCTTCCCTGTAAAGACTTTCATAGCGGCGAAATTCCATCTCTGCATTTTGTAACTCAGCTTCCAGACGAGCCTTAGTAGCTTGCTGGGTTTGGATTTCACCTTCTAACTGTGCTTGCAGATTTCTGACAGTAGCTTCTCTAGCTGATATTTCACCTTGTTGTGCGCCGGCTTTCACCTGATTGAGCCGTGATATCGCCACTTGGACTTGTTGCTGTGCTTCCTTTAGATTAGCTTGTAGGCGATCGCGATTATCCAAAATAGCAATCACATCTCCGGCGTTAACTTGCTTCCCCTCATCAACCAACAATTGAGCCACACGACTACCACCACTAGGATCAGTAGGAGCCGAAATTCTAATCACCTCACCAGCTGGTGACAATCGTCCCAGCGCATTCACCTTGGGCGTAACTGGTTGACTAACCTGTGTTGTCACAACCGGAGTTTGAGGATTTGTTGGGCGAGTGACATAGACGACACCAGCCCCCATCGCCATCACCGAAGTAATACCCAAAGCAACCAACCAACGCAAATTGGGTGGAAACAAAGAAGACTTCTTAATTATTTGAAAATTTCGCAACATTCAATAGTTCCTTATATAGCAGTTTTAAATAATTTGTAAAATCTTCTTTATTCTTATCCCCCTCCTCG
>PWQB01000477.1 GCA_003556955.1 Nostocaceae cyanobacterium CSSed10_463m | reverse complement strand
GTGGGAAGTTGCGCCCAAGGTTATCCAGAAAATACCACCGGCGACTTGCTATTTTCCTTCACACCCTTAGAAAATCAATGTCAATATTTTTGGGAAGCTTTCCCCGCTAAAGATGGGAGAACGACTTACTTATTTACCTACATGGATGCAGAACCACAGCGCTTGACTTTAGCCGCATTGTTTGAGGAATATCTGCGACTGTTACCAGAATATCAAGGTGTGGAATTAAACCAATTGCAATTTCAACGAGCGCTGTTTGGCTTCTTTCCTTCCTATCGCCAAAGTCCCATCAAAACCCCTTGGAATCGTCTGTTAACAGTGGGAGACAGCAGTGGTAGTCAATCTCCCTTGAGTTTTGGCGGATTTGGGGCGATGGTACGTCACCTGAAGCGGTTAACTTATGGCATTTATGAAGCACTAGAAAGCAATCAATTAACTGCCCAAAATTTAGCCCTTCTGCAACCCTATCAACCCAATTTGACTGTCACCTGGTTGTTTCAACAAGCCATGAGTGTAGGGGTAAATCAAAAAATTGCCCCAGAGCAAATTAACCAACTACTCAAGGCGGTATTTGAGGAGATGCAACAACTGGGTACACCAGTATTAAAACCATTTTTGCAAGATGTGGTACAGTTTTCGGGACTGACACAAACACTGTTAAAAACTGGTTTATTTCATCCGGGATTAATTGCCAAAATTATTCCCCAAGTTGGTTTACCGAGTTTACTTGATTGGCTAGTGCATTATAGTAATTTAGGGATTTACACAGCTTTATTTAAGTTAAGTCCCATATTAGAAACATGGATAAAAAATCAGCCCATTGAGCAACAATATTATTGGCATCGTTTAGTTGACGCTTGGAAATATGGTTCTGGTGCTGATGCTTAATCCCAAAATCCTGTTTTGTAGAGACGCGATTTATCGCGTCTGATTTATCTAGAAGAAGTAGGTTGGGTTAAGCGCAGCGCAACCCAACGAAACAAACCAAATATTGGGTAAAGTTGGGTTTCCCAAAACCTCAACTCAACCTACTAGTCTGTCAAATACATTATGACGGTTGGAGAGACGCGATAAATCGCCGTCTCTACAGAAAATATATCCGTCAATTATTTTTTGACAAAATACTACATTTACTTCACTCAGCACTCAGCACTTTACTTTTTTATGGATTTTGAATAGGTAAGAGAGCAGAAGAAACTTTTTTCACTCAGCACTCAGCACTCAGCACTCAGCACTTTACTATGGTGTATTTCAGCTAAATGCAAAAGTTCTTGTGTAGTTAAACTCCGTTTGTTATCCATAGACGCTTGTCGCACTGCATCTAAAACGGATTTCATTGCTTCTGGATTCAAAGAAATACCATGCTGCTCCAGCACATTAGATAATAAATGTCGTCCTGAATGCTTACCCAACACCAAACGCCTCTCACCACCTACCTCTTCCGGTGCAAAGGGTTCATAAGTATCAGGATTTTGCAGTACACCATGAGCATGGATACCTGATTCGTGAGCAAAACTATTTTCGCCGACAATTGCTTTCCAAGGATGTACATCATACCCTGATGCTGATGCGACAAGTTGGGAAATTTCCAGTAAGCGAGAAGTATCAAGACCTAAATTAGTATTATGGATGCGTTTGAGAGCCATGACGATTTCTTCTAAAGCTGCATTTCCGGCTCTTTCGCCTAAACCATTGACTGTTGTATTCACTGATGAAGCACCCGCCTTGATTCCAGCTAAAGCGTTCGCAGTTGCTAAACCGAAATCGTTGTGAGTGTGCATTTCTACGGGTATGGATAATGCTGTCACCAATTGTTTAACTTCTGTGTAGGTTGTGAAAGGTTCCAGAATACCTACTGTGTCACAAAAGCGAAACCGTGATGCACCACATTCTTGAGCATAAAGCGCTACATCTAAGAGAAATTTTGACTCGGCTCTGGAAGAATCTTCTCCGCCTACGGAAACAAACAATCCATGATCAAGGGCAAAGCTAATACTATCACGCAGTTTGTCTAAAACTATTTGCCATTTTCCCTGAAATTTAGTGGCAATTTGGATCGCAGACACAGGTATAGATATATGCACTCGTTGCAAACCACAATCTATAGAAGCTTGAATATCTGAAATTACGGCGCGGTTCCAACCTAAAAGATCAGCTTGTAAACCTAAGTCAACAATTGTCTTGATGGCGTGTTGTTCTGTTTCACCCATTGCGGGAATCCCAATTTCTAACTCATGGACTCCAATGGCATCGAGTAATTGCGCGATCGCTATTTTCTCTTTTAAGTTAAAAGCCACACCAGCCGCTTGTTCACCATCACGCAGGGTTGTGTCGTTGATCACAGTTTGATCCATTTCCGTAATGCCTCTGTTATCATAATTAATATACAAAAGTAATAAGTAAAATTACAAATACATCCCAGAATTATGCAGTAAATAAAAGTACATCCTGTTTTTTGTCACATTTTTTCTAGGGAAAAAGCATTTCTCTGTCTGCTGGGTTTGTGTTTATCCATTGAAATAATTGAATTTCTGTCATTGCGACGTAAGGAAGCAATCTCACCATGTTGACTAAAAACTACAGTTCTCAAAGTAGACAAGGTTTATGTCTGGTTAATTCTTTCTTGTTCCTGCTTGACTGCATAAATTGGGTAATTTTCAAGTTATTTTCTGCTCTATTTAAATCAGTAAATTCCAAAAAATCCCCTAGAGGGGGTATTGTTTGTAATGCTTTGGGTGGAGGAAGTAATGACAAGATAAAATTACTATTTGGCAATTGTGTTGTATCAGCTATCGTAACTCTACTTGGTAGATAAATTATGCTGCTGGCAAATATAGTAACCGCCCAGGAGGTGAGGAAATCAACAGTTATAAGTTATCAGTCAACCGAGTTAATTGGGTCGGAAAAAACGTAATATCCAGATACCCGACTTCTCAAAGAAGTCTGGGACCTATAGCGTTATAGCAATAAATTCAATAGTAATCAGCACATACTAAGCTTACATGATCATCATGCTGAGTTTTTATTTTATATAACCAAAGAATGATGCAGAAAATCTTCAAATTTCCAGATTTACACCCAAGTTATTATGGCTGATTATTGGATAATGTGAAGAATTATTGCAAATATTCGGAATCACAAGTGACTCCGAATTGGAAATTACTGTATTAATTCCAACAGTTAATAGAAAAACTTATTAAGTAAGTAATATAAAAATGCTGTTAAACCAATGTTTTAAGCAATTATGATTAATATCTGGTACTGTATAAAATAAATACAGATCAAATTTAGGCGATCGCTGACATATCTGGCGTGGGTGGTTTGACCCCTTCTAAGTCATAACATTAATTAGTGTATTCTCTGAAAATAAAAGATCATCTATCTCGAATTCAACAATACAATGGGTTTGAGAGCTAAAAAAATGTTCTCAGCAGCCCAGGTTATAGACTTACTAAAGCTATAGTCAGTACAAAATTTTGTTGTATTCCACGATATTTCTGTACGCCATCAGATTTATCGGCTTTTTTAACTAAATCAGCGACAGTAATCAACAAGTTTTGAGTTATAACTTGCACGCTGTAGTTCTGATGTTAATCGGATAATGAAAATTGATGAATTAACTATGAGATTCAACAATCAGCTAATTGATGCACCTAATTTATATCATGCTATTAACCAATATCCTTTAACGATTAGCCCTGATAGTTATGTAGTCGATGCCATTATCTTGATGAGTCAAGAATCCAGTATAAACTCGTCACCAAAACACTCAGATTATAGGTTAGTTGACAGCAGAGGTAACTGTCAAGCTAATAAATGTGTTTTAGTAGTAGACCAAGAAAATATATTAGGTATTTTTACACCCAAAGATGTAATTCATCTTACCGCCAACTGTGTTGATTTGTCTCAGGTGAAAATGGCTGAAGTCATGGTACAGCCAGTCATTACTCTGACAGCATCCGATTCTGAGAATGCCTTTACAGCTTTGTCAACCTTGCGGCAGCATCAAATTAGCCATCTGCCGATTTTAGATCAACAGGGGCAATTATTAGGGCTGGTCAACGAAACCACCTTACTCAAAACCTTCAATCCCCTGAAGACAGTGAGCGCAGCCTTACCACTAAATCTACAGCCAAGCCAGGCCAAAAGCTACCAAACTCACAGTCGGTTAAAAAAGTGGTTAGACGCACAAACTGTTGAAGTTATGCAAACTAATCAAGAACTTCAGCAAACCCTGGCAGAACTCCAAAAGGTAGAAGAGGAATTGCGGCAACAAAACAAAGAACTGGCTGAGGCTCGTGAAACCGCCGAGTCAGAACGTCAACTTTATCAGGATTTATTTGAGTTTGCGCCTGATGGTTATTTAGTCAGCGATGCCGCAGGTGTAATTCAAGAAGCTAACCACGCAGCAGCTACATTACTATCTGTGCAACAAAATTCTTTGCCGGGCAAATCATTAGTTGAATTTATTGCTGAACCAGACAAACAAGAATTTATTACCCAACTACAGACATTACAGGAGATAGATAACTGGGAAATTCACCTCCAGCCACGGGGTAGTCAGTCTTTCCCGGCCAGTCTGAGAGCTGCGGCTATATACAAACAGGGTCAGATGTCGGGTTGGCGTTGGTTGCTTTGTGACATTAGCGCCCGCAAACAGGCAGAAGCGGCATTATGCCAAGCCAGTAAGGAATTAGAAATGCGGGTAGAGCAACGCACCAATGAACTGCTCTTATCTAACGCCCTTTTAGAAAAGGAAATAGCTGAACGCCAACAAAGCGAGAAACTGTATCGCCAGTTAGTAGAAACTCAAACTGACTTAATTGTTCGCATAGATTTGCAGGGAAGGGTAACTTTTGCGAACACAGCACTTTGCCAAGCCTTGGGGCAACAATTAGACAAGTTACTTAGTCAAGGATTATTTGAGTATTTCCATGCCGATGACTTGCCTCAAATCACGGCCAATATGAGTATTATCATCTCCCCACCCTATCAGTTGGTCACAGAGGAACAGCGTCTATTCACAGTTGACGGTATGCGCTGGGTGCAATGGAACGTTGCCGGAATTAAGGATGAAACAGGAGAGGTGGTTGAATTGCAGGCGGTGGGTAGAGATATCACCGAACGCAAGCAAATAGAAGAATCACTGCGGGAAAGTGAGGCGCGACTAAATTTAGCCTTAGAAGCTACTCAAATGGGTATTTGGGATTGGAATATTGCCACCAATCAAGTAGTATGCTCTGCTAATATGAGTTCCCTGTATGGTTTGCCCAGTAGTGCTAGTTCCGCAAACATAGAAGAGTTTTTTAAGTTAGTTCACCCTGAAGATCAGCAATGTTTGTCGGAGACGATAAATCGCACTATTGCCGAAAAAAGTCAATATAAAGGTGAATTTCGGGTTGTTTGGCATGATGGTACTATTCATTGGCTCAGTGGCAACGGTAAAGTATTTTGTAATGAACTGGGTGAGCCAATTCGATTAATTGGTACAACTAGGTGCATCGGTGAACGCAAAGAGACAGAAGCAGCCCTGCGAAATAGCGAAGAGCGTTATCGTTCAGTAGTTGCAGCTATGCAAGAAGGCATCCTGCTACACGAGGCTGATGGCAGGATAACTGCCTGTAATGCCAGCGCTCAAAGGATTCTGGGGCGGAGTGTTGATCAAATTCTCCACCGCAATTCGCAAGAACCACGCTGGCATACCATCCAAGAAGATGGTTCTCCCTTTCCCAGTGAAATGCATCCATCCATACTATCCTTACGTACCGGAAAACCCTGCTCGAATGTGGTGATGGGAGTGTATCGGCCTAATGGAGAGCTTATTTGGATTTCTATTAATTCCCAACCCTTGTTTCACGAAAATGACTCGGTTCCTTATGCGGTAATTGTATCTTTTGCTGACATTAGCGATCGCAAACAAGCCCAAGCCAAAATTAGCGAGCAAGCAGCCTTACTTGATATTGCCACTGATGCGATTTTGGTGCGAGATTTGCAAAGCAAAATCTTATTCTGGAATAAAGGTGCAGAACGTATATATGGTTGGACAGCAGCAGAGGCTTTAGGTAAAGATCCCCAAAAACTTTGTTGCCAAAATAAATCACCACAATTCCAAGCTGCCCTCAAAGAGGTGATGGCATCCGGCTCTTGGCAAGGTGAGTTACGTAAAATTACGAAATCTGGACAAGAAATTGTGGTATCCAGCCGTTGGACGCTGATGTATGATGCCGCCGGACAACCGAAATCCATTCTGTGTGTTGGCACTGACATTACAGAAAATAAACAACTCGAAGAACAGTTTTTCCGCGCTCAACGAATGGAAAGCCTTGGCACTTTAGCCGGGGGAATTGCTCATGACTTGAATAATATCTTGACACCAATTTTGGCAGCATCTCAACTGCTACAAGTCAGGTTCGCTCAAGATAAAGAACATTATCACCACCTATTAGGAATTATTGAAAATAACAGCAAACGGGGGGCGGCTTTAGTTAAACAAGTTTTATCATTTGCACGAGGAGTTAAAGGAGAACGCACAATAGTTCAACTCAAACACCTAATTGCAGAAATTGCCCAGATAACCAAACAAACATTTCCTAAATCCCTGGAGTTTTTGATCACCATACCTGAAGATTTGTGGGCTGTCTCTGGAGATGCGACACAACTGCATCAAGTGTTAATGAACCTTGTGGTTAATGCTCGTGATGCCATGCCAGAAGGTGGAAACGTCAGTATTTCCACCCAAAATATGTTTATTGACGAAGCTTATGCCCGCATTAATATTGATGCCAAAGTTGGCCCTTATGTGTTACTTACTGTCACCGATACAGGAATGGGCATACCAGCAGAAATATTAGATAAAATTTTTGATCCTTTTTTCACCACCAAAGAAGTCGGCAAAGGTACAGGATTGGGGCTATCAACAGTGTTAGGAATTGTCAAAAGCCACGGTGGTTTTATCAATGTTTCTAGCACAGTGGAGCAAGGAACTCAATTTCAGCTATTTTTACCTGCGGTGGAAGTCACCCCATCTTTGGATATCAACAAGTTAGAAATATTTCCCGGACAGGGAGAGCTAATTTTATTGGTAGATGATGAAGCTGAAATTCGGGAAATTGCCAAAATTGTCTTAGAAAAATACAATTATAAAACTCTCACGGCTAGTAATGGAATTGAAGCGATCGCCCTTTATGCCCAGTACAAACAGCATATCAGTGCCGTTTTAATGGATATCATGATGCCGGAAATGGATGGCATTACGGCCATTCGCACCTTACAGAAAATGAACCCACAGGTAAAAATCATTGCTTGTAGCGGTATTAACCCTATGGAAGCTTTGGAAAATGCAGATAATACTAATGTGCAGCTAGTGGTTTCTAAGCCCTACACAGCACCAGATTTAGTCAATAGCTTGCACCATGTCATTAGTCAAACTATTTAGGGCTGGCTGTTCGTGTAGCGTGTCGTTAATTTGTGAGGATAGGGAACAGGGAACAGGGAACAGGGAACAGGGAACAGGGTTTTGAGGATTTATTTTGGTGAAAATATCTGACTATGCAATCAATCAATGCATAACTTTTCATCTTCACAAGTCTGATTCCTTGCACCTTTTTAACTTTTCAGATTCCTTACACCTTTGATGGATAACGGTTTCACTTTTATTCAGCACGCCCTATTTAATTTGCTGCTTTTGTTGCGAAATTGAAAGGGTATAGGTATGCTTACTTGCAGATAACTCACCTATATATAGTGAGTATTCCCCTGCTTGCCAATAACCAGTAAGTTCTGGCTGATTTTGCGAGTAATCATCTGCTAAAACACAAAACCGCCCTCCAGGTCCATCGATTAGCAGCGTTGGCTGTCCAGGACTGTCAACGGTTAAACGTAAATAAGGTAATGGTTTTGTTAACTGGATAACATGATTAGGCGCGTTGGCAATTTTACCACAATTACTGGATACAGAACCGCCCGATGTGCCTTGTAATCTTATTGGTTCTGCCTGAGAATTGGGTGTAATTTGCACCCTTGATACTTGAGCCAAGTTAGCCTCAGTTAAAGCCAAACTCATCACCAAAGCTGCGGGAACAGCTATCAATAGCCTCAGAGTCTTCATCATGGTCAATGCTCCCGACTATTTCTCACACGATATTTCTCAAATAGCCTGTCTAAACTTGAAGACGAGGAAGCAGTATTCTATGTTCCGACAATGATCATCTTGATTCCACAAACTCTAAAAAATAATTTCCAGGATTTGGTAAGTTTGTGGTGGAACTAGTGACTTAGAGTCAAGGTGAAAAGATAGATGAATCAGCAACCTGAAGAAGACTTAAAGCGTCGCCTGCAAAATCTAGAGGCACAAATCAACTCTAAATCTGTAAATGTGGGACAACCACCAGAAAACACACAAAAATCGCAGTCGGCATTTCTTAACTTTAAATCTCACTTGGCACAGTTGCAACTTTGGTTTCAAAACTTAAACAAAATCACCCAAGTGATAGTTGCCGGTGTGGGGGTGCTAGTGGCATTGGCGATGCTACAAGCAGTGCTGAAACTAGTTACATCTGTCATCAGTGTGGCAGTGTTGGCATTCTTAGTGTATCTTGGGTACAAATTTTTTGTATCTGGTAGCTTGTCCAAAAAGCAATAAGCAATAATAGTATATTTTTTTAATTGCGCCGAGAGCTACGTAAAAATAAATTCAAAGGAATTATGCAATGGCGACCCCAATTGTGAGGAGAAGTAACAGTCCATCTGGCCAGTCTAATCAACCAGAAAAAGCCAAGTCATTACCCTTAAACGCCAGGCGTTTGGCAGCATGGGCGACTGAAATCGCTCTAGTAGCAGTGAGTGGGCTAGTTCCCTTTGGGCTGGGTGTCTATGCCAATTCTCGCAGCGATGTCAATCGTGTGCCACTTCACCCAGTTTTGGTAGTTACAGAAAGAGCGATCGCACGCCCCTTAGCTTTGCCTGTAAGCTATGGTATTCGCAATGTCGCCGCCCCAGCGAATTTTTTGTGGATCATTGCCTTGTTAGCCCCTACAACCCTTTCATGTTGGCAATTATATTTATTGGGAAAAACAGGTAGTACTCTTCCGAAGCGCAAGTTTGGTGTGCGAGTCGTGAATGAGGTAGGTAAACCAGCCGGGTTTGTAGCAGTGGTAGCACGGGAAGGAATTGGTCGATGGACTGTACCTGTTTCCATCGCCTATATTCTTTGGCGCTACAGTTTTGCCTTTCCCAATTTAGGATTGTTCACATTTTTGGCTGTATTCATGGTGCTAGGAGAAGGACTGGCCTTACCATCACGCCGGGGTCGTCGCGCCTTGCATGACTGGTTGGCAGGTACATATACAATAGATGCTACTCGTCCTTTGCCATTGTCAGAGTCGGGTAATAAATCCCCAGCTGCGTCAGTAGAGGAATTAGCCCCTGTATC